>CAZEMM010000069.1:0-10405 GCA_964513445.1 uncultured Butyricicoccus sp.
TCGAGGAGGCCGTGGAAAAAGCCAAGAAGGGGGAATAACGCATGAGTGTATTCCATCTGCAGATCGTAACGGCTGACGGCGAATTTTTCGACGGCGAAGCGCAGCGCGTCATCGCGCGCACGATCGACGGCGATGTGTGCATTATGGCAGGCCATATTCCGTACCTGACGGCGCTCGGCATGGGCGAATGCCGCGTGACCGACGCGGAAGGCAACGTGCACCGTGCGGCGTGTATCGGCGGCATGCTCTCTATGATGGACAACCGGGCGCGTCTGGTTGCAACGACATTTGAATGGGCGGAGGATATTGATGTCAGCCGTGCGGAGCGCGCACGGCAGCGCGCGGAGGCGCTGCTCTCCCAGAAGCATCTGGACAAGCGCGACCTCGAGCTGGCAAATGCCCGGCTCAAGCGCGCACTGACGCGTATCGATGTCGGAAAATAACAATATGATCTACGGGCTGACCGGTATTTCTGACAAATGCCGGTCAGCTTTTTGCGTTCAAATGAAACAAATTTTAACAAAAGCAGAGGGAAAGCGTGGAAATTCGTGACACATGACGAAGGGTATGATATAATAAAACCATATAAATTGATGAAAGGAGCAGAGACGGATGTATTGCAAGAAATGCGGCTCCTACATGCCGGACGAGGCGGATTATTGCCCGGCATGCGGAGCCAGAGCGATGCGTACGGCGGATGTCACGGTGGCGCAGAGCGTGCCGTTTAAACGGTCTGCGCTGATCGGCATTATCGCTGCGGTCACGGTCATAGTGGTTGTCGTGATCGTCTGCTTTACAGTGCTGTTTGCGTCCGGCAAAATTGGACAGCAGGATACGCTGGATCAGGAGGCGGCGCAGCAGACTGATACGTCAAGGGTGCCCGCGATGGATACCACCGCGCAGACCGATACGGATTCGGACGATGCGGACACAGCCGATACGGAATCGGCCGATACGCAGACGGACGACGCGGAAACGGCCGATACGCAGTCCGAGGCCGCCAGTGCCACCGCCGCGCAGAGCAGCGAAGCGCAGGAGGAGGAGGACGAGCCGGAAACAGTCCAGTCCACCACCACGGTCACCAATAACTACTATTATTACGGCGCGAACGCGGTGCGTGACAACGATTATTATACGCGGACGGTGCAGTCGCAGTATTTGTGGCCGACCGATACGCAGTATATTTCCATGTCCGACCTGAGCGGGCTGAGTCAGGACACCGTCGCGGCGATTCGCAACGAGATCTATGCGCGCCACGGCTACGCCTTCCAGACCGCCCGCTGGAGAAATTATTTTGCCAACAAGACCTGGTATTATCGCGACAGTACGTGCACCGAATCCACGATCAACGCGCGCCTGTCCTCTGTGGAAAGGGCGAATATCAATACGATTGTTGCATATGAGGAGAGCATGGGATGGCGATGATACGACGGTCGCTGGCAGGACTGCTCGCAGCCATGCTTCTGTGCGGCTGCGCGGCGCAGACTGCCGGAACGCAGGCGGAGCAGCAAACGCAGACGCCGCAGGCGGACGCGGGCAGCGCACAGCCGTCCGATACCGGCCAGCAGCTGACCGATCCGCCGGTTGACGAGCAGCAAACGCAGACGCCGCAGGCGGACGCGGACAGCACACAGCCGTCCGATACCGGCCAGCAGCTGACCGACCCGCCGATTGACGAGCAGGAGACGGAGCAGCCGCTCACGGGCGTGATCATTTGTCTGGACGCCGGACACGGCGTGACGGACGAGACGGCGCAGGAGCGCGTGTCGCCGCTCTCCGAGGAGACCAAGGCGGCCTATGTCAGCGGTGCGTCCGGCGCGAGCCAGACGGAGGAGGAGCTGAACCTCGCCGTAGCCCAGCTGACGCAGGCGGCTCTGACGCGGCTGGGCGCGCAGGTCGTCATGACGCGGACGGTCAATGAGATCGCTCTGGGCAACATCCAGCGCGCGCAGATCGCGAACGAAGCGGGCGCGGATCTGTGCATCCGCATCCATGCGGACGGAGCGGACGACACCACAGTGTCCGGCATGTCCATGCAGGTGCCCGCGGGCGAGCTGCTGGGAACGCCGGAGATCGAACAGCCGAGCGCACAGGCCGCGCAGATCATTTTGGACTGCGTGACGGAGGCGACCGGCGCGAAAAACCGCGGGCTGACACAGCGCAGCGATTTGACCGGCTTTAACTGGTCGGAGGTTCCATGCATTTTGCTGGAGATGGGGTTTTTGAGCAATCCGGAGGAGGATGCGACGCTCGCGCGGGAGGATTACCGGCAGAGCATTGCGGACGGCATCGCGCAGGGCGTGTGCCGGTGGAACGAACAGGAAAGAGGTTGATACCATATGAATTTTGATTTAAATGGCGCATTGGGGATTGTGCAGAATACAGCCTCCATGATGTATGCTGCAATGCCGGTAAAAATTGCCCTGATTGTCATCGGGCTGCTGTTTTGCTTCGCGGGGTTTAAGCTGCTGCGTTGGATTGCGGCACTGTTTGGCGCAGTGGTCGGCGTGGTTGTGGTTGCCTGCGCGACGTATATGCTCAGCGACACGACCAGCCAGATCGTCTATATGCTCATTACCATAGCGGCGATGCTTGTGCTCGGTCTGCTGCTCGGCACGCTGTGCTACCGCTTTTATAAGCTGGGCGTATTTCTCATGTGTGCGGCCGTCGGCATGGCCATCGGCTATGTGCCGTCGCTGTTTGTGCAGGAATATTCCATGATGATATTTTTCGTTGTACTCGCCGTCTACGGACTGCTGTTCGGCATCACGGGGCTGCTGTTCCTCAAGCCGGCGTCGATCCTGCTGACCAGCTGCTTCGGCTTTGTCGCGGCGTTCCCCGCGCTGGAGCTTGTCGGCGGCCAGCCGCTTTGGATGTCGGTCGCGGCGGGCGCGATTCTGACCATTATGGGTATTATCATCCAGTTTGCGACCAACCGTCGCGTCTCCGCTTTGCCGCAGCGCGGAAAAAAGCGCGGGCACGGAAAGCACAGCGGTGAATATGAGTCTGACGACGAGGCGTACGATACGGGTTCCTATGATACGCTCGACGAGGAGGACGGCGAGCTTGTGTCGGCGGACGGGACGGAGTATATGGACTCTACGCGCGTGATGAGCGGCGGCGACGCCGGACAGGATGATTTCGACGCGATATCCAGCTCGGTCGCCGAGCGGCTGAATCCGACACAGACGGAGGCGCCTGGCGGCGAGAGCGATCCGACCCGCGTGCTCTCGGTGGACGAATCGGACGATCCGGAGACCGCGGACGACAGCACGAAGTTCATTTCGATGAACGACGTGGCGCAGACGGAGGCGCTCGGCACGCAGACGATCGAAAAAACCGAGGCGCTCGGCACGCGGACTGCCGCCGAACCGGAGGACGACGATACGGTCTATGAGGACGAGCCTGCCGCTCCGAAGAAAAAGCGGTCGAATCCGCTGCGCATCCTGTTCCCGCTGGTCATGCTGGCGGTCGCGATCGGCTTTGCCGCGTTCGGCATTATCTACGCGGAGGCTGCGCTGGCGCTGATGTTCCTGTGCTATGCACTGCGCTTTTATAAGCTCACCGCGCTCACCGGATTGATTCTGTGCGCGCGCAGCGGACTGGACGCGTACTACCTGATGCTGGAGGGCGGCCTGTCGCGCGGCGTGCTGGTGCAGGGCCTGAGCGGCGCAATCTACCTCGTGCTGGCAATCGTCGCGCTGGGCGCTGCGTTGCGGGCACGGCGTGAAGCGAAGAACAAGTAAAACTGTTTTAACCGGACAATATCAAAACGGCGCACGGCAAAACAGGCTGTGCGCCGTTTTTGCGCGCAAAATTCATCCAAATGCCCCAATTTGGTTGACCGACATACAGAAGTCCCCCGATCCAGAGGGACCGGGGGACTCGGAGGGATTATAGAAAATGTTGCATGAAGGACTGCATTAGCCTGCGTACCGAACCATAATGGTTGCCGCCTCCGCACGGGTCAGAGAACCCTTCGGATTGAGCAGGCCGTTGTTGGTGCCAACAATGATGCCCTTGGATACCGCCCACTGTACAGCGTCCTTCGCGTAGCTCGAGACCGAGCCGGCGTCGCTGAACTTACTCAGGTCAGTCGACGTCGCAGGGGAGCCTGCGTAGCGGTACAGCATAACGGTGAAGTCCTGACGGGTTACAGTCGCGTTCGGCTCAAACGTCGTGGACGAGGTGCCCTTTACGACCCCGTTCTGATACGCCCAAACCACAGCCTGCGTGTACCAGCTGTTCGACGAGACATCTGTGAACGGCGTTGTGCCGGATACTGCCGGCTGGCCAGCCATGTTCCAGATGATGCGCGCGACCTGGCTGCGCGTTACAGTGCCGTTCGGGTCAAACTTGTTGTTGCCTACGCCGACCATCAGGTTCTTCTCCGCCGCAGCGTAGACCGCGTCGTGATACCACGCGTTGTCCGCAACGTCGGTGAAGATGACGGTCGGAACCGGCTCGTCCGGCGTTACGGTGTTGGTTACGGTGAAGGTCAGATCCGCATAGCCCGTCGCCGATACGGTGATTTCATGCTCGCCCGTGCTGAGATCGAACTTTGTGGTGTCGGTCGTCAGCGAGCCGTCCTGATTTACGACGACATACGAGTTTCTGCCGGAGGCGCTGTAATTGGTGCCGTCAACGTTTACGGAGGAGATTGCGCTCAGATATGCTGCAAAGTCCTCTGCGGAGACGCCGTCCGCCGCGACCAGCGACTTGCTGTCGTTGTCATAGGCCGCGTAGACCTCGTCGGTGCTCAGCACGAAGTCCGCGGTAACCGGCGCATACTTGCCGCTCTTGTCGCTTACGGTCAGCGTGTAGGTACCCTGCGGGATGGTGCCCGACCAGTTGAGCGTAACCTTGCCGCTGCCGATTTTGGACGAGATGGCCTTGACTGCCTCGCCGTCCTTTGTGACGGCGTACGATGCGACGAAGTCGCTCGGCAGGCCGGAGATCGTTCCGGCCGTCGTGCCCGCGGTGTTTTTCGCGCCCGCAACGCTCAACGCCGTGCTGTACGTGTTGTACGGAATGTACAGATCAAGTCCGGGGATGGTGAAGATCGTGCCGTCGTTCAGATAGAACTTGATGGTGTCGAGCGTTTTGCCCTCAAGAACGCCCAGTCTTTCATCGTTTGCCGCGAAGCCCAGATAGCTGCTGCGCCAGATCTGGTTCACATGCGTCAGGCCGACGGTTGTGGAATCTTCGCCCTTTGTCGTGAGGGTGACCGCGCAAACCTTGCCGTCCACGTCGAGGTTGCCGACCTCCAGTTCATAGTAGTACGGGTGACGGCCGTCGCCGCCGGTGGTCAGCGTGACATTAGCAGCTACCGATGATTTATTGGCGCCGATTACCTCGCCGAACGAAGCGGCATCGTCAGTTACCGTCAGATTCTTGTAGAACGACGCGCTGTCCTGTACGACGTACGCGTAGCTGCCTGCTTTGCGCAGCACGTCCGCATCCGAGACCTTCGTGAAGCCGTTTTCCGTTGTCAAAACAGACTCATTGACCTTGACCGGATAGGTCACGCCGAGGATGGAAATCGGGTCATCGTCTTCGTCGTAGTACGAGTTCAACGCGAGCGTGCCCGTCGCCTTGCTCTCGGTTGCGGCGGACACCGCGTCAACAGCTTTATAGCCCTCTTCGGCGTAGAACTCCTTGTATGGGATGTTCATCAGGACATCCACATAGTTATTCGTAACTTTAATTTTGTTAAATACCCAGTTGTCGCTGCTCAGCTCGATGGTGTATTCGGTGTTGTAAATCGGTGTGCCATAGGTCTCGGTTGTGCCGGCGTTATTGGTAACAGAGCCGGGCGTGATGGAGATGGTTCCGGTTTTTGTGTCAGTTTCACTTTCACTTGCACTGACGGTCACATCCGTAGTCGTCGGATCGATGTCGTCATCGGCGGGATCGACTACCAGCGGCGTCAGATAGGTGTACACCGCGTTCCGTCCGCCGGTGGTGTGGTAGACCTTCGCCTTTACATTTTCCGCGTTCGCCGGAAGTCCGGTGACGGTGATCTGCGTCCCACTGGTAAAATCAAACGCGGCGGAAATTTCTTCGGTATAAACCGGAGAGATTGTCACGTCACTCAGATCATAGCTGTAAACGGAGTTGGTATACGCCGGGACTTCAGTGTCCGAAGTATCGCTGTCCTTCACGCTGCAATAGTAGGTGATGTTGGAGATGGTCTTGCCGTCCAGATTCGGGATTTCCGCAACCTTCCACGCCATGTCCGTAGCCGACCACACGTTGTTCAGCAGGACAAAGCCGGCCTCGGTTTTGTTGCCGGCGGCATCCTCCGCCGTGACGACAACCGCGTTGATGATTGCATTCGAAGCGTCAACGACGTTGTCCATCTTAAGCTGCACGTCGCCCCAGTTGGTGCCGTAGGACACGGTCGCGATGGCACCTTCCTTGCTCGTTGCATCTCCAACGAAAGTGCCAAATGTCGGACCATCGTCAGTGACGCTGTTCAGTTCCAGATAGTAGGAAGGCGCATTCTCGAGCATATAATAGGAATACGCGTCTTTCTCCATCAGGGTCTGGTAGCCAACAACCGTTGTGGAGCTGGTTTTTCCCTGTCCGAGCGTGGCGACAACCTTGCTGCTTTCGTCATCGACCTTGGTTCCGCCCAGAGCGTCCAACGCGTCCTGCGTCGTCTTGACGGGCCAGATGACGCCCTGGATTTTCGCGCCGTTCTTGCCGCCGACTGCGGTATAACCGCCTTCGCCGTCGGGTTCTGCGGTCGCAAAAGTGCCGTGGTAGCCGCCGCCGGCCTTGCCGTAGTTGCCGACCTTGTTGGTCGCGCTGGTTACGGCGTCATAGTCAAAGCTTTCGTTCGTCACGCCCACCGCGTTGTAGAACGCAGAATACGGGATGTTCATCAGGGCGTAGACGGAACCAGCTTCATCGGATTCATCATCATTGGTTCCTTCGACGTCAGTGCCGCTGGTGCCGGTTTCTGTTTGGTCGCCAGCGTCGGCGTAGGTGGCTCTTTCGGTGTAAGCAGCCGCAGGTTCGATTGCTTCGACCGCTTCAGCAGCTTCATCTGCCTCGCTGCCGTCTTCGACCTCCGCTGCTGCCGCGGCGACCTCGGCGGATACAGCGTCGGTGTCCATCGAATCATCCGCGAACGCGTTGAGCGGCAGGAAGGACAGCAGCAGCGCGAGCATAAGCGCGACGCAGCCGCTGCGTTTCAATAGTGTGTGTGCGTTTGTCATTTGTACCTCCTGTTCCTGCGGGCAGGCCGCACCGGTATTAGCGCACGCTAACTCGCAGGCAAAATAAAAAATAGGATATGAACTTTTCCGTGCGGCTTTTTGTAAAACCGCGATTGCAAAACCCTCCTTTCTGTGCTAGAATGAATATGCGCCTGCTGTGTTTTTTGCGGAAAGATTAGCGAACGCTAATCAAATTTGACAAAAAATCAACCGAACAAACACGTTAATGCAATATATCGGTTGCAATGCGGGGGTATATTCAGGATATTTCCACAAAATGATGATAGCACAAGTTAACTTTACTGTCAATTCCTTCTGCGCCGTCAGACGGATATTTTTTTGACGGCCGCGAAGCGATGCGCGATCAATTCCTCCGGAAAGGACGACACAACATGAAACGAACGATTTTTGCAATCCTGCTGCTCTGCCTGCTGACCGGCTGCGGCAGCGGGACGGATACCGCCGGCGCGCAGCAAGACGGCGCCGCTGAGACGCAGCAGACCGATGCCGCCGGGCAGACCGGCTCCGACGGCACGCAGCAGGTGCAGCTGCTCAACACCGCGACGCTCTACGCAATGGACACGACGATGGATCTGTCGGTATACGGCGACGCCGCGCTGCTGACGCAGGCGGAGGACATCATCACCGATCTCGAGGGGAAGATTTCCGTCACGGACGAGGGCAGCGAGCTGTACGCCGTCAACCGCGACGGAACGGGCACGCTGACCGATCAGGCCGCCGCGCTGTTTGGGCGGGCGCTGGAGCTGTGCGCGCGCACGGACGGCGCGCTGGATATCTCGATCTATCCGGTCGTGCACGCGTGGGGCTTCACGACGGGCAGCTATCAGGTGCCGGACGCGGCGACGCTCGCAGCCCTGCTCGGACACGTGGACTACACGAAAATTGACTACGACGCGCAGACCGGCGCGGTCGCGCTCGGCACGGACATGCAGGTCGATCTGGGCAGCGTGGCGAAGGGCTATGTCAGCGGCTGCGTGACGGACTATTTCCGCGGGCAGGGCGTGACCTCCGCGCTGGTCAACCTCGGCGGAAACGTGCAGGCGCTCGGCACAAAGCCGGACGGCTCGAAGTGGCGCGTCGCGGTGCAGGATCCGACCGGCGCGGGCTATCTCGGCGTGCTGGAGGTAGCGGACCGCGCGGTCATCACCTCCGGCGGCTACGAGCGCTATTTTGAGCAGGACGGAAAGACCTACTGGCACATCATCGACCCGGCTGACGGACAGCCTGCGGATAACGGCCTGATCTCCGTGACGATCGTCGGGGAGGACGGGATGACCTGCGATGCGCTCTCGACCGCGCTGTTCGTCATGGGGCTGGAGGACGCGACGGCGTTCTGGCGCGGCAGCGACGATTTTGAGGCGATCTTCGTCACGGAGGACGACGCGGTTTCTATCACCGAGGGTCTGGCGGATTCGTTCACGCTGTCCGACGGCTACGGCGAGCTGACCGTGCTCACGCGGGACTAAGTCATCCCAATGCGGTCATTTGGGTGAGGTTACGCAGCCCGGTACGCGCACTCGCCGCATCCTGTGTAATGCAATAGCACCTTTTTATGCAATAAAAAACCCCTCAAATGCGGGCATTTGGGGGACAGGAAGAAGTATTCATTTTGAACGGATGATGTTGGACGCCTGCAACGCGCAAAAAGTTGATAGCGCAGCGCAGGCGTTGTGCGCGCGTTTACAAGCGCACAGCCGCAGCAAGACTTTTTGCGCAAAGGAGGAACAGTGGAGCGGGTGACTGATTTTTTATGCAATAAAAAATCGGAACGAGCGTAACTCGTTCCGACGCGGTGGTGCAGATGGGGGGACTTGAACCCCCATGTCCTTGCGAACACTAGTACCTGAAACTAGCGCGTCTGCCATTCCGCCACATCTGCATTTGTCGCCTCGTATTTTTACTCGGCCGAGGCTTGCCGAGGCGGAGCATGCTGCGGACTCCGCGGTGGTGCAGATGGGGGGACTTGAACCCCCATGTCCTTGCGAACACTAGTACCTGAAACTAGCGCGTCTGCCATTCCGCCACATCTGCAAATTGGTGCGACTGACCGGACTTGAACCGGTACGGTTGCCCACACGCCCCTCAAACGTGCGCGTCTGCCTATTCCGCCACAGTCGCATAAGGTGATAGATCAATCGAGGGAATCCCAGCCGGGAAAAGCGCCGCGTCTTTCAGCGACATGAAATATTATAGCGGATAGCGGGTGCATTGTCAACCGCTTTTTTTATTTTTCGCCGGATTTTTTGCCACAAAAGCACAAAAATGATAATCATTCCTACTTGACAAAAAAGCACGCAAACGGTATACTCTAACCATAGGATAAACGCGGTGTCGGAGGTGGGATATGCGCATCACACACGAGGCGGATTACGCGATCCGCATCATGTACAGTCTGGCAGAGCATGACGCGAGAATCAGCGCCAAGCAGCTCTCAGACGAAAGCGGCGTTCCCATTCGGTTTGCGCTTAAGATCCTGCGCCGGCTGACGCAGGGCGGCCTTGCGGTTTCGTATAAGGGTGTAAACGGCGGCTACGAGCTGGCCCGTCCGGCGGAGCAGGTTTTTCTCGGGGAGATCATTGAGGAGATCGACGGCCCCATTGAGATCAATCATTGTCTGAGCAGCGAATTTGACTGCTCTCGAATGCCGCAGAAAAGCCTCTGCGTGTTCCATCGGGTATTTGATACGATCAATCAGGATATCCGCAAGCAGCTATATAGCCTGTCGTTGGCGCAGCTGCTGCTGACGGCGGAGCAATAGTATATTTATGATAAGGAGGACATTGTTATGGCAAAGTACGTATGTTCTGTATGTGGTTATGTTTATGAGGGAGACAACCCCCCGGAGAAATGTCCGCAGTGCGGCGTTCCGGCAGAGAAGTTTAATAAGGTAGAAGAGGGCGAGATGTCCTGGGCAGCCGAGCATGTTGTCGGCGTGGCGAAGGGCGTCGATCCGGAGATCATCGAGGGCCTGCGCGCGAACTTCAACGGCGAGTGCTCCGAGGTCGGCATGTATCTGGCGATGGCGCGCGTTGCGCATCGCGAGGGCTATCCGGAAATCGGCCTGTACTGGGAGAAGGCGGCATATGAGGAAGCCGAGCACGCGGCGAAGTTCGCGGAGCTGTTGTGCGTGATCATCACCGAGTCCACCAAGAAGAATC
>CAZEMM010000070.1:0-10307 GCA_964513445.1 uncultured Butyricicoccus sp.
AAGACCGCCCTGCTCAATAACGGCACCGCATATTTGAATGGCGGCAGCTTTGTTCGGAATGATGTGTCGGGGAACAGCTATTATACAGTTGTAAACCAGGGTACTATGACCGTTGACGGGGCAACGATTTCGAATACTGGCACGCTTGCCTCCTGCGTGGAAAACGGCTGGAATAACCTGGATGATGTGGTCGGCACCACCGCTACGCTGACTGTAAAGAGCGGTACGATCTCCGGCGGCTTGAACGCGGCGAAAAATGACAACGCCAGCGTACTGTATGTTCAGGGCGGCATCATTACAAACAGCAGCCAGTACGCGATCATGAATTACGGTTCTGCGACCGTTTCCGGCGGTACAGTCACATGCACGGCTGCGGGCAAGGGTACAAGCTCGGCTGAAGCGGCAATTTATAATGGCAACTCGGTGGACACCGGAGCAACCGCCACATTGACTGTCATCGGCGGTGAGCTGAGCGGGTCGAATCACGGGATATATTGTGCTTCTGGAGACGTGGATATCTCCGGAAGCGCAAAAGTAAACGCGACCACATATGCGCTTTACAATGCCGGAAACACGACGGTTTCTGACAACGCAGAGCTGACCGGCGGATCCTCCGGCATCAGTTCCGCTAAAGGTTCTACACTCACCATCACTGGAGGGACGATAACCGGAACTAAATACTACGGGATAACGCTCAAAAGTGCTGATGTGAAAATCAGTGGGGGCACACTGATAAGCAATAGCAAAAAATATGTTGTGCACGCACAGGGGAGTTATACTTCTGATATAACCATAACTGGCGGCACCTTTGGCACGGCTGAATCCACCAACGAATATACGGTGTATATTGCGGATTATTCCAGGGTGAATATCAGCGGCGGTACATTCCAGGGGGCAACGACCAGCATCTATAAAAGTGCAACAAAGGGAACCGTCTCCATCACCGGCGGCACCTATTCCTCTGACATCAGCGCCTATACCAATGGCGCGACGGTCGTCCAAAACGAGGACGGCACATATACGCTTGGAGTGTCCAGTGAAGCCGTGGCACAGGTCGGCGATGTAGGTTATACCACCTTGGCAGCTGCCATCGACGCCGCGAAGGATGGCGGCACGGTAACGCTGCTGGCTGATGTGGCGCTCACCGAAACACAGACTATCACCTCTGACATAACCATCGACCTGAACGAACATATCATCACGGGCAGCAACGTGCGGGCGCTCTGGGTAAAGGGCGGTACTCTTACCCTGACGGGCAGCGGCACCGTGACTACTGTGGCGGCTGAAACCAATGCAATCGAGGAAACCAGCTCCGTCATCCGCGTGGGCGATAGCGATGTAAATGCTTCACCAGCCGGGCTGGTCATCGGTTCTAACGTGACCATCAAAGCTCCCGCTACCTACGGCGTGACGGTGTTCGGCAAGAACTCTGCGTTGACCTTGGACGTTGCGGGTACCGTTAACGCCACCGGAAATGCGTCCGCAATCTCCGGCAACGGTTCCAGCGGTCTTACCGCCACTACCATCACCATTGAAAATGGTGCAACAGTGACCGCTACAGATTCTGCTGCAATCTATCAGCCTCAGCTGGGTACGCTGACCATCAAGGAAGGCGCAACGGTAAGCTCATCCAATTGCGCAGGTATTGTTGCCCGCTCCGGAAGTGTCGTAATTGAAGGCGGCACCATCACTGGCGGCGGCACCGGAAACTTCACTATTGGTGATAGAACCAACGAACTACCCAAGTCCGCTGTGGTATATGATAGCAGTGTTGGCTATCCCGGCGTAACCGAAGAAACCAGTAAACTGACCATCTCCAGCGGAACATTTACTGCTAGTGAGGGTGTAGCTGCTGTTTCGGCCATTGCCAATGATGAGAATGAAAAGAAAATATCCATCTCCGGCGGCACGTTCTCTACTGAAGTTCCGAAGGAATATTGCGCTGATGGCTTTGAGCCTGTTGAGGATGGCAACGGTGGATATACCGTTGAAATTGCCGTCACCGGCATCGAGCTGAAGCCGACAACCGCATCGATTGAGGTTGGCGAGACTGTCGAGCTGACCGCGACCGTATCTCCGGGCAACGCGGCGGATAAGACCGTTACATGGACTTCCAGCAACGCGAAGGTTGCAACCGTTGATGAAGACGGCGTCGTTACCGGCGTTGCAGCTGGCACAGCGACCATTACCGCGACGGCTGGCGGCAAGAGCGTAACCTGCACAGTAACCGTTACAGAGGCTGCCGAGCCTGACCAGCCCTCTGATGAGGGACCGATTCAGGCCGATCCGGACTGCAACGGCGGAACCGATTGCCCGTTCGCGCAGTACAAGGACTACAAGGACGGCTGGTACCATCAGCCGGTTGACTTCGTCATCCTGAACAAGATCATGCTTGGCATGAATGACGGCAGCTGGGGGCTTGGAAAAACCATCTCCCGCGCAGAGATCGCGCAGATGATGTACAACATGAAGGCCGCAGACGGCTATACCGCACCGTCGACCGCCACGTTCAAGGACGTCGCGAAGAGCGCATGGTACTACAAGGCAATCGAGTGGGCAAACACGGACGGCTGCATGGTCGGCGTAGGCAACGGCAAGTTCGAGCCGAACCGCGCGGTTACCCGTCAGGAGTTCGCGATGGTTATGTACCGCGTGAAGACCGGCACGATGTCCGCAGCGGACAAGACGGCGTATGACGCGGAATGCAACGCGGTCTCGCTGAGCGCGTTCTCCGACAGCAACAAGATTGCAAGCTGGGCGCTCACCAGCATGAAGATGTGCGTGAAGGAAAAGATCATGCAGGGCACCAACACCACGCAGCTGATGCCGCTGTCCGGCGCAAAGCGCGAGGAAGCCGCACAGATCATGATGAATTACCTCAGCAAGTAAGTAAATTCCACCAACACCGCGCATGCGTCAAATAACCTTATTCAATTTGTCAAACGGCGCAGCGCGTGTGGAGAGCCGGCCCGCTTGGGCCGGCTCTCAGTTTGTACGGCACAGTTTATTGCCCTCGTGGAGCCCCCTGTCTTCCGTGGCTCCAGCGTCCCCTGATTTTCAGAAGAAGACCGATACATATTGACAAAATAAGCTGCATACAATGAATGCGGTAAAATAGGCGCTGTATGAACAGCTGGCAGACTTTACTGGTGCGCATGTAATGCGCTCGGAAAGGGAGGCAACTATGTGTGGAATTGCAGGTATGGTCGGTCAGATACCGTCACAGTATGTATTGCAGCGAATGCAGAAAACCATGCGGCGGCGTGGGCCGGATCAACAGGGCTGCTGGATGCACGAGAATGTATCGTTGCTGCACGATCGGCTCGCCGTTATTGACATCGAGGGCGGCCGACAGCCGATGCAGCGTTCTGACGGACGCCATACGTATTGCATGGTATATAATGGGGAGCTGTACAACACACAGGAGCTGCGCGATGCACTGGTTGACAAAGGGCATCGCTTTGAGACGCATTCGGACACAGAGGTGCTGCTCGCGGCATATATGCAGTGGGGAGAGGGATGTCTCGCACGACTTAATGGAATTTATGCATTTGCAATCTGGAATATTCAAACAAAGACGTTGTTTTTTGCACGGGATCGCATCGGTGTAAAGCCATTATTCTTTACACATAAAGACGGCGAATTTGTATTTGCCTCTGAGATTAAGACGCTGCTTCAGCATCCGCTGGTTGATGCGGCGATTGATGTTTCTTCCATCGCGGAGCTGATGCTGATCGGACCGGGGCGCACACCGGGCTATGGTGTTTTCTGTGATATTCAGGAGGTGCCGGCTGGCTATTGCGGAACATACTCCGAGCGGGATGGACTTGAGTTGCATCCGTACTGGCAACTGGAGGATGGGGAGCATACAGACAGCCGTGAGCAGACTGTCGAGCGAGTGCGTGAATTGGTATATGACGCGGTACAGCGGCAGCTGGTGTCGGATGTGCCGCTGTGTACGTTCTTATCGGGAGGCTTGGATTCCAGCATTATATCCGCCATTGCCGCTCGGGAATATGCTGCGCGCGGGGAAACCTTACACACCGTTTCCGTAACCTATCGCGACAATGACAAGTATTTCCATGAATCGCATTTTCAGCCGAACAGCGACGACAGCTTTATAGAAATGATGAATAACGCGATCGGGGCGCAAAATCATTTGATTGTCATTGACACGCCGCAGCTGGTGCAGGCGTTATTTGAAGCGGTGGAGGCGCGCGATCTGCCGGGGATGGCGGATGTCGACGCGTCGTTGCTGTTGTTCTGTAAGGAGATTAAAAAACTGGGAACAGTCGCGCTGTCAGGCGAGTGCGCAGATGAGATTTTCGGCGGATATCCATGGTACCGTGATGCAGATGTGCGGCGGCGATATGGGTTTCCGTGGGCGCAATCGACGCAGTACCGAGCCGGCTTTTTGCGCGATGAATGGCGGCGGCAAATTGACGCGGATGCCTATGTTGATGAGAAATACCGAAGCACAATCGCGCAGGTGCATGACGGCGGAAAGCTTCCGGCAGATGATCACCGCATTCGTGAGATGACACGGTTAAATTTCGGCTGGTTTATGCAGACGCTATTAGACCGTAAAGATCGAATGAGTATGTACAGCGGCTTGGAGGTGCGTGTACCGTTCTGTGATCATCGTATTGCGCAGTATTTATATAATGTTCCATGGGAATACAAGGAATGGGATCATATGGAAAAGGGTCTGCTGCGCGAGGCTGTGCGTGGGCTGCTGCCGGAGGAAATACGTGTGCGCAAGAAAAGCCCGTATCCAAAGACGCATAACCCGGCCTATGGACGCGCTGTAACCAATTTGCTGCGTCAGCTTTTGGACGACGGCACATCGCCGATCTTTGATATAGTCAAACGAGAGGCGCTGGAATCGCTGCTGCTGGACAGCCGGTCTCAGCCGTGGTATGGTCAGCTGATGCAGACGCCGCAGACTATCGCTTATTTTTTGCAGCTACACCATTGGATGTCGCTGTATCATGTCACGATCCGGTAACGCTTGCACACAGTTGCCGGATGCGGTATGATAGCAGCGGGAGCGTGAAACAAAAATGGAACAGCTGGATATTTATGACAGTGGCTTTAACCGCATCGGCGTTGCACCGCGCAGCCGGGTGCATAGGGAGGGACTGCTGCATCAGGTCGTGCATTGCTGGATTTATGATGAACAAAAAAATTGCCTGTATTTTCAGCAGCGGACGCATGACAAGGCGGATTTTCCGGATTTTTTCGATACGGCGTGCGGCGGACATGTGGATGTGGGAGAGCCGGCTCTGGAGGCCATGCTTCGCGAGCTGCGCGAGGAGACAGGACTGTGTGTCACCGCGCATCAGTTGGAGTATTTGGGCAGATATCGCGCGCCCGATTATTTGCAGGATGGCTTTTATGACTGTGAATTTTCCGCAGTCTATCTGTTAAACATGCTTCATCCGCCGTTCGTACCGGGCAAAGAGGTGTCGCGCATGATTTATGCGGACGTTGCGCAGTATATCGACATGGAGGTTCATATGGCGCAAAGCATACAGGTGCACCAGCTGGATGGTACAGTTTTTTCCACCCATCGGGATGCGTGGATCTGTCATGACGGCGAATTTGCCGCGATGGTGCTGCCGCGCCTTATGACACATTTGACACAATCTGCATACACAGATGATTGACAAAACGGCGGAATTCTGTATAATAAATTCGAGTGAGTAAAGTAAACAGTCGCGTGAGCTGTGCCGAAAGGCCGCTTATGAGGAAAGTCCGGGCTGCGCAGGGCAGGATAACGGATAACGTCCGCCGGAGGCGACTCCAGGAAAAGTGCAACAGAGATATACCGCCGTGGATTTTTCTGCGGTAAGGGTGGAAAGGCGAGGTAAGAGCTCACCAGTTCTGTAGGTAACTATGGAACTCTGTAAACTCTATCCGCAGCAACACCGTGGAGGGACAAAGAGGATTTGCCCGATCCGTCCCGAGGAGGTGGCTAGAGGCGTATGGTAACATGCGTCCCAGATAGATGGCTGTTCAGATGACAGAACCCGGCTTACTCTTTGCTCACAACCTAATAATCTGGGTCGTATCTGTAATTTGTTCTCAGATATCGATTGGATATCCGCTGCGATATCACAAAATGAATTGAAAAATAGAACGATGCATCCCCATATCGGACGCATCCGGAGGCAAGTGAAATGAGTGCATTTGATCGCTTTTTAGAATCTATGAATGAAAAGCAAGTCACGGTGGTCGGTATTGGTGTGAGCAATACGCCGCTGATTAGTTTGCTGCTTGAGGCAGGCGCGTCTGTCACGGTGCATGACCGCAAGAGCATCGAGGAGTTGGGCGAGATCTATGAGGGACTGTCCTCGCTCGGCGTTGCGTTCCGCGTCGGCAATGATTATCTGAAGAACTTGTCCGGCGATTATATTTTCCGTACGCCGGGTATGCATCCGTCACATCCGGCACTGGTCAAGGCGCGTGAGCAGGGCAGTGTCATCACGAGCGAGATGGAGGTTTTCTTCCGTGTCTGCCCGTGCCCAATCTTTGCAATCACTGGCTCGGACGGCAAGACGACGACGACGACGCTGACCTGTGAGATTCTCAAAAGAGCGGGTTATACCTGCCATCTTGGCGGTAATATCGGCCGTCCGCTGCTGGCAGACGTTCCGTTTATGCGCGCGGAAGATCTGGCCGTTGTTGAGCTGTCCTCCTTCCAGCTGATGGATATGCAGTGTGCCCCGGCAGCCGCATTGGTCACCAATGTAACACCCAACCATTTGGATGTGCACAAGGATATGGCAGAGTACATCCGGGCAAAGGCCAATATATTTACCCATCAGAAGCCGGGCGCAAAGCTCGTGCTCAATGCGGATGATCTGGTGTCGCAGGGCTTCCTGCCCGCGCCGGATGTTGAATTGCTGCAATTCTCCATGACGCATCCGGTGGAAAACGGCGTATTTCTTGAGGACGGCGTGATTTGGTATGCGGAAAACGGCAATCGCCGCAAGATCATGGATGCGAAGGATATCCGAATTCCGGGCGCGCACAATGTCGCAAATTATATGGCGGCGATTTGTCTGACACATGGCAAGGTATCCTTTGATGATGTGATCTCGGTCGCGCATACGTTTACCGGCGTGGAGCATCGGCTGGAGCTGGTGCGCACATTAAACGGCGTGCGCTATTACAACGATTCGATCGCGTCCAGTCCGACGCGCACGGCGGCCGGTCTGCGCGCATTTGATCAAAAGGTCATTTTGCTGGTCGGCGGACACAGCAAAAATCTGTCGTTTGACACGTTTGGTTCAGTCGTCTGCGACCATGTCAAGCGTTTGATTCTCATCGACGCGAATCCGGCTGACAGCACCGCGCCGGAAATTGAAGCGGCGGTGCGTGCGGCAGAGAATTTTGATCCGAATGCGCTTGTCATTGAACGATATGATGATTTTGAAAAAGCGGTGCGCGGCGCGTCTGCGGCGGCGCAGGACGGCGACATTGTGCTGCTGTCTCCCGCGAGCGCATCGTTTGACATCTTTGAAAATTTTATGGAGCGCGGCAACCGTTTCAAGGATATTGTCAATTCGCTGTAACGCGATATTATGTAAACTACCCGGAACTGCTTCGGGTAGTTCAGTCTGTAGAAAAGTGCAATCTCATAGCACATGATGCAAGGATTTCGTCATGAGCTGTCAGCGTTAGCAGACATCGGATTTCAAATCCGTCATTTTTGGCGACATGTGCGTCAAAAATGACACATCTCAGCCCGGAAGTGTGCGAGCGAATGCGAGTGCGCGCACCGGGCTGTATAATCTCAACCAAATGCTTGCATTTGGTTGACAGCCTGTCGACCTTTGTCGACAGGCTGACTACCCGGAACTGCTTCGGGTATTTTTTTGATAGGAAACGACTGCGGCAGTATTCAATGCAGAGCTGGAATCGCAATCAAAGCAGCTTGCACACGCCAAGTACGATAAGTCCAAGTCCGCATATGACAGAGCGAAACCGTTCGTTTGGAATTGGAATTTTCGTGCCGAACCATCTGCCATACCATACGGCAAAAAAGTTCCAGACCAGCGCGATGACGAACAGCGGAATCAGCTGCAAGCCGCACGCCATCACTCCCAGGCCGCCGATAAGCGAATCAATAGATACCGGAATCGCGAGGACAAACGCTTCGGGTATGGATAATGTTTTGGACTGATCCATATCGGCCAGCGTGTGGTCGCGGAAGACCCGCGCACCAATGCGGAGGGGCGCAAGCGCACAGATGCGGGTCCGCATCAAAATGCTGCAGATCGCGTCACCAAATATTTGCATCAGCCCGATCAGTGTCAACGAGACAAAGCCGATGATGCGGATGGTTGTCACCGGGAGATCTGCGAGCAGGATGCTCTTCCCGATGGCGGAGAGAATGATAAATCCGCTGCTGACCAACGCCATACACAGGCGCGACGGCCACGCAATGCGGATGCCTGCCGTACCGCAGGCCATGGCAGCGAACATGACATCCGCTGTCACCGCGACAACAATTAAAAAATCCAAGAGAAATCCCCCATTTGTCAGGCTTGAAGGAACAGAGACGCCCGTTTTTCATGCTGCTGTATGCTATGAAGCAACGGAGCAGGCGGTTCCTGCTGATCAAATGGGGGATTGAATTTGGGTGTAATGGAAGATTAGAATACCTGCCAGAACGCAGCGTAATACGGCGGAAGCTCCGAACCGCCGCCGAAGTCATGCACCTTGCCAGTGATGAGGTCACGTGCGCGTCCCGCCTCGGCGTTGAAATGCGCGGTGAACGGCTGATCGTCGGCATTGATGGCGACCATGACGCGTTCTCCCTCATATTCGCGTTCAAAGATAACCTGCTTGTTGGTCAGCAGGCGGGAGGCCATACCGCCGTAGCACAACGCCTTAGAGGATTTCTTTGCCTGTGCGAGCTTGGCGATCCAGTCAGTCAGCTCATTGCTCTGCGGCTCCTTAAAGCACGGGCGCAGATTGGCGTCCGTGCCGGCCTGCTTGACGCCGGTCTCGCCCCATTCGCTGCCATAGTAGACGCATGGAATGCCCGGCATGCCGAACATCAGTGCATAGATCAGCGGGAGATGGTTTTCGTTGGTCAGCACAGACGCAATGCGCGAAACGTCGTGATTGTCCACAAACGAAAGCAGGTGCTTGCCCTTATACAGCGTCCAGTATTCCGGCCCGAACTGCCGAAGCAGGGAATGCGTGATTTCAAACATATTCATGGAATTGAATGAGGAGTACAGCCCTTTATAGCAGTCGTAGTTGGTGCAGGCGTGAAGCATTCCGTCCGCGAGGAACGGGCTGCAGTCGCTGCTCATGACCTCTCCGACCAGGAAAAACTCCGGCTTGAGCGTGTCGCAGAATGCGCGCAGACGGCGGATAAAGTCCTTATCCAGCGAATAGGCGACATCCAGACGCAGACCATCGATGTCAAATTCCTCGACCCAGCTGCGGATGCAGTCAAAGATGTGCTGGATGACCTGCTCGTTGCGCAGGTTCAGCTTGACCAGCTCATAGTGACCCTCCCAGCCCTCGTACCAGAAGCCGTCGTTATAGTTGGAATTGCCGTCAAAGTTGATATGAAACCAGTCCTTGTACGGGGAATCCCATTTGTTCTTCTGAACATCCTGAAACGCCCAGAAGCCGCGGCCGACATGATTGAACACACCGTCCAGCACCACGCGGATGCCGCATTTATGCAGGGTATCACAGACGGCGGCAAATTCCTCGTTTGTGCCGAGACGACAGTCGATCAAGCGATAATCACGGGTGTCATAGCCGTGGCTGTCCGACTCGAAAACAGGGGAGAGGTACAGTGCATTGCAGCCGGTGCTTGTAATATGCTCAACCCACTCGCCGATTTTTTTGACACGGTTTACGTGCACGCCGTCATTTTCCCACGGTGCGCCGCAAAACCCCATTGGATAGATCTGATAAAAGACGCTTTCGAATGCCCACATGATGTTGAATATCCTCCTAAAACAGGGATTTTTGTTTGGTAGTGCATAGCCATTATACCATATTTGGGCAGAAGCAACAACAAAACTATACAAATTACAGCCATATTTTTTCGTGCAATTTGCTTGCATTTTTCTTCAAAGCATGATAAACTAAACAACTGAAACCGGGCAATCCTCTGTCCACCCAGTCACAGCTCGTGATAACCGGTTTACTGCGGCGCAGCATTGTGCCCGGATTTTTCCACGGTAAATCGGTCCTGCGGTTTTAAGAGAGGCATGATTGTCTAAGATTGAGAGGAGAAAATACGATGGACTTAGTAAAGGTTCTCGCAG
>CAZEMM010000071.1:0-10193 GCA_964513445.1 uncultured Butyricicoccus sp.
GGAATTTGAAAAATCCTTCAAAAACCTATTGACTTTTAATAGTTAGTCTTTCTGTGGGGGCACAGACTGCGCGGCAGCGTGCTTTTGAGATATCTGCTCTATAATATACGCTTATTTTCGCCTGTTTGCAAGCAGCATGAGAGCGATACGACACAAAAAAGACAAAAAGGTTTTTTGGTAACATCCCGTGAAAAAACAAATATAGGGAAATATATTTTCGCTGCCTCTCAAGCGCTTTTTGTTTTGTTTCCAATATCCTTCTGAGCTGTACGGTGGCGAAAATTGCCGTAAGAACACCTCTAAAAACCCGATATTTTGACGAAATAGACATTCCCGTGTTCGCAGTCGTATGGTAAAATAGAAGCATCAAGATGGCAGGGGCAAATGAAAATGCAATTGGGCGATTTTCTCGAGCGGCTGAATGCAACCGGATGCTTAGGGCATCAAGGACAGCGCACCCCTGGAGGAATGGCTGGAGAACACGCTGAAAGCTGAAACGCGCTGCCGTGGGTTCAGTGCGCCCAAAAGCGGGGAAAACGCCCCCGAAGGCACAAGAAAAAACTGTGTGTAATGCCCGAAACAGGGCAAATTCTACATCTTGAGCGCATATCATGCGCAAAATAAGGCCCGATTAACGAAATGAAAGCCCAGAGAGGTATTTTTTAGAGGTGACCTTATGATAATTTCATCGGGAAACCGATTGCAGGAGGAATTTTTTTGTCAAACGAAGCTACTAATCCGGTCACCTTTGACCAATTGGGACTGTCCCCCGCCGTGCTGCGCGCGATCCGATCCATCGGCTACGAACAGCCCACTGAAATTCAGGCGCGTTCCATCCCTGTCGTGATGGAGGGGCGCGACCTCATCGGCCGCTCACACACAGGGACCGGCAAGACAATGGCATTTGGCGTTCCGGCAGTCGAGCACTGTCTCAAGCGCCCGGACTCCCGCAGCACGCAGGTTCTGGTTCTCTGCCCGACACGTGAGCTTGCGATGCAGGCCTGCGACGAGGTGCGCAAGCTGACGCAGTTTACACAGTCCATCCGTACCGTTGCGATTTACGGCGGACAGCCGATTCAAAACCAAATTCCGCAGCTTCGCCGCGGTGCGGATATCGTAATCGGAACGCCGGGTCGCGTGATGGATCATATCGGCCGCCATACTCTTCATTTGGAGCAGGTCGCAATGGTTGTATTGGATGAAGCGGATGAAATGCTGAACATGGGCTTCCGTGAGGATATTGAGAGCATTCTGACCTTTGTACCGGAAGAGCACCAGACGCTGCTGTTTTCCGCTACCATGCCGCAAGCGATTCTGGATATCACCGACCAATACCAGCGTGAACCCGTCATGATTGAGACGGAAAACGGCACAGAGCGCACGATCGCCACGGTGGAGCAATACTACTGCGAGGTGCCCATCGGAAGCAAATCAGATGCACTGTCTCTGCTGCTACACACCCATCAGCCGCAGCTGTGCATTATTTTCTGCAACACCAAGAAAAAAGTTGAGGAGCTCAACCGCTACCTCACGGAACACAGTTTCCATTGCTCCATGCTGCACGGCGATATGAAGCAGGAGGCGCGCACAGCTGTCATGCAGTCGTTTAAATCCGGCCGTACGCCGATTTTAATCGCGACCGATGTCGCGGCGCGCGGCATTGACGTTGACAATGTGGACATCGTCTACAATTTCGATATTCCGCAGGATTATGAATACTACATCCACCGTATTGGAAGAACCGGACGCGCTGGAAAATCCGGCGTTTCCTATACGCTGACCGCAGGCAGACGGCAGGTTTTCCAAATTCGTGACATTGCGCGCTTTATCAATGTGCCGATCACGCATAAGCCTCTGCCATGTACGCAGGACATCATTGACAACAAGCAGAAGGAGCTGATGAAGGAAATTCGCGCGCATGTGGCAAGCAGCGGCAGCGCCTCCTCCTGCAATCCGATGATTGCCGAGCTGATGCAGGAGGGAATTCGCCCGGAGCATCTGGCAGAATGTATGATGGAACTGCTCATTCGCCGTGAGATGACGGATATTCCGGTTTTGGCGATTCCAAAGCCGGTCGGCGGAAAACAAAGCGGCAGTCCGCTGCCGCCTGCACCGGCGGGCTATGTGCGGCTTCGTTTCAGCGTCGGACGCTACCAGCGCGTCGCGCCCAATCATATCGTCGCCGCTATCGCGGATGCCACCCGTATCCCGGGTAAGCAGATACAAAAGATCTACTGCTATGGCGATTACAGCCTGGTCGAGGTGCCAAGCAAATATAAAAATGTCATTATCCAGCGCGTTTCCGGTACGAAGATCGGCGGACACAAAACCGATGTGCGTCTGTACGAGAACAGCGATTCCAAGCGCGCAGGACAGGAAAAAAAGCGCACGGCACGCGACAGCGCCGCGCGCAGAGGCAAACGCCGCCCTTCCAGTCGCCGTCCGGCACAAGGCGCGCAGAGTCTGAAGCGAAGGCGGGATGCACACAGGCATGCACAAATGTGACAATTTCTCTTTTCAATTCTATGGTCAGGGCAAAATGCTCTGACCATTTTTATGCAATTTGTTGTAAATGCCTCTTGTTCTTCGGGCAAATTTGCCCTATAATGATTGTAAATTGTGTTCCATTTTGAGAGGAGGAGTTTGAAATGTCCGACCGAAAAACGGTTACTGCACAGGTCGTTGATTTGTACAAGGGACTTCGCACGTTGGGTGGCGTCGTTTTGGATGAGGAAAGCTTTCAAAAGCATCAAAATGCCTACAGCCAAACCGTTGAAACACAGATCGAACAGCAAACATACTCCTCGGAGGCTGCAGATCCGTTTGCGCAGCCGCAGGATTTTCGCCAGATTGCGGCACAAGCGTTTGATACAGACCGGCAGGAATTCCGACCGGATACAGCAATATGGGTTCCTTCGGCGGAAGAAACCGGACAAACCCTTCAAATGGTCGGGGACACGACGTTGGTTCGTTCCGGCTCTGGTTCGTATTACAGTTCCGGTTCTTATCGCATCTCCTCCGGCTCCTACCGCATTTCGTCGGGCTCCTATCGTATATCCAGCGGTTCGTTCCGCCTTTCTTCCGGTTCCTACCGTGCGGGAAGCGGGATGTTCGGCAGTGGCTCCTGCTGCACGCAGGAAAACGTGGACGGGACATATGACAATGCTCCGCCGTCTATGCAGGCGCTCTGTCCTGTTGATCAGCCATACATGGGCAGTTTTCATTGGAACGGATGGGGGCTAGGCGGATATGGCTTAGGGTTGATTTGATGCGCGCGTTTGCCTCCAACTGGACACGCCCCTATGCCATGCAGCATCCCGGCCAGCCGTATGCGCTGCCGGATTATGAACTGCTGACTACAATCCTGTCCGCGCTGATGTGGCGCAGATACAACGGCAGCATATGTATGCTGACAGACCGCGTTGGAGACCGGTATTATCGTTCGCTTGGTCTTGCGGATATTTGGGACGATGGCATACATTGTGCGCTGGATGACATTCCCTACACCATTGACCCATCTACATTTTGGGCAGCTGGCAAGCTGTACGCGCTCAAGACCAGGTCTGCACCCTGTGTGATGCTCGATACGGATTTCATCGTCTGGTCGGATATTCAGCCGCAGCTGCAATTATCCGCGCTGACTGTCATCCATCGGGAATCGCTGCAGCCGGATATCTACCCTGAACCAAACGCCTTTTCCCTTGACAGCAACTATATCTTTCCATCCGATTGGGATTGGCAGCAGCCCGCATGCAATACAGCATTGTGTTATTTTGGAGATGAAATGCTGCGGCGGGAATACGTGGCGCAGGCAATCGATTTTATGCACGCTGTGCGCGGGCGCGACGGGCTAATCTATATGGTATTTGCCGAACAACGGCTGCTCGCTATGTGTGCACACGCCATGCATGTTACAATTCATTCCCTGTCCACCTCGGAACAGTTGTTTAGCGGCAATCAGACAGACTTTACCCATGTATGGGGGTTGAAGCAGGGTATGCAGCGTGACGACGCGCTGCGGCAGGCGTTTTGCGAGCGGTGTGCACAGCGTATCGCGCGCGACTTTCCTCCCGTTCGCACGCTCTGTGCCAATATACCAATTTTGCGACAATACTTTTGACGCCGTGACGTCTGATGGGCAAGGTCTCTTGGCCAGCAACCAGACGGCATTCCTCCCAGAATCGACAGCACATAGCAAAGCAACAGCAAGCTGTGTGCTGTTTTTGTGCCTTGATTACTTCATGAAGCTGAGGACTTGAACCTAAATTTATGGCTATACCGCATAAACGAATGTAAAAGAAATCAACCCGTATAATCGGAGCGTACAATAGGGGGTGAAATTTCCTCGGCATTTATATTGACAAGATCCTTTCCCTGTGTTAGAATGATCCGTAATTACTGAATACTCATCGGAATAATAGGTTTTGAAAGGAATGAGTTTTATGAATCTGGAAGAGACGCGGGAATGTCGGCGTAGTTGTGTTGACTGTGGCATAACCAAATGTGCAAGTCGGCAGGGGCAGTATCCTCCATTCTGTTTAACAGAGGAACTGACAGAAGAGGAGATCGACCAGGTGGTACAGATCTATCAGGGAAAAGAAAACAATAAGATTGCCGTTGCATCGGCTGAAATTGAAGGTGCTTTTTATGGGAAGTACACTCGGGTGGAGGAAACTGTGGAATTTGCCCGACGAATTGGCGCGAAGAAAATCGGTATCGCCACCTGCGTGGGGCTGATTGAAGAAGCGAGGGTTTTTGCCAAAATATTAAGGCTAAATGGCTTTGACGTTTATAGCGTAGCCTGCAAAGTCGGTTCAGTTGATAAAACCGAAATCGGAATTGACCCTGCTTATACCACAATGACTGGATGTTCAATGTGCAATCCTATTTTGCAAGCCAAACTTCTGAATAAAGAGAAGGTAGATTTGACTGTTATGATGGGACTCTGCGTTGGACACGACAGTCTGTTCTATAAATACGCAGACGGAATCGTCACAACGCTTGTGGTCAAAGACCGTGTGCTTGGAAACAATCCGGTTCAGGCTCTTTACCAAACGCGTTCCTATTACCGAAAGCTGCTTACTTCGCCAGAATTTATCGAGCAATATGCGCCACAGATGAAAGCTTCCGCTGAAGCCATTGCCGCCGCTGAAGCCCGGCGGGCAAAAAAGCAGCGTGAGGAAACCAAATAATTTCTTCTCTGGAATTCTCCGAATGCAGATTTCACCTGGCAGGCCTTGTTTGACGACCTGATTCAGTGCGCTTATGAGGATGGCTTTAGGCACTTCCCACCCATGATTGACAGTCAACGCGTCCCTTGGCGTTCACAAAGCGATTTATACGGTGTCCCAAGAAAAATAATTGGCTCAAAAATGAGAAGTATATTCAAATATTTCGGGTGTCTTTGCGCCATAATGATTGGATGAGGAGGACTGCGAATTCAAGCAATCTGCTCTATTGTCAGCAAAATGGTCGAGTAGCATACAGCTTTGGGGTTAAGCTGACATGAACGAAGCAAATACCCTAAAGGTATATCTTCAAAGATTAATTATTTGAGGAGACGAATATGAAGAAAATTTTAATGATAAACGGGTCATTACGTGAGAATTCTTTTAATCGGCAGTTATCTGAACTGGCAGCGGAATATCTGAAAGAACACGCAGAGGTGACTTGGCTGGATTATTCCCGTGTTCCTTTTATGAATCCGGACATTGAGTTTCCGGTTCCCGATGCAGTACAGAAAGTACGGGATGCAGTGGCGGAGGCAGACGGTGTCTGGATCTTTTTCCCAGAGTACAATTCCAGCTATCCGGGCGCCTTAAAAAATCTGCTGGACTGGCTCTCCAGACCGACTGCACAGGGAGCATCCAGAATGACCGCAGTTTCTTCCGGAAAGCCGGTAACCTACAGCAGCGTGACAGGATCATCTGGCGGGGCAAAGGCACATGAGAAATTGTATGATCTCCTCAATAAAATTCATATGAAGATTATGTCGGAGTATGTGATCGGCATTGGTAACCCCAATGTCGTGTTCGGGAGAATGCAGCTTACACAGGATGTGAAAGATGGGCTGAAAAAGCAGGCAGATGCGTTTATCCGCTTTATAGATGCATGATTGAAAGCATTCCCTTCGGGGACAATGTCAGCAATTTAAACTGGTGCGGCTCCCTACACTCAGGAATTGAGATGTAGGGGCCGTTTTTTCGTAATATTTCAAAAAACAGACTTGCAATCCATAGCCTTTTTTAATTCAAAAAATTTCTATCGTGCGTTGATGTGTATTGTACACCGTATATTTTGTAAACAACACGACACTCTGCCATGTTTTTTTGTATATATTGCACAAAACTCTTGCCTTTATTTTGTCTGCGACAGATGGCCGGAATTGGTTGACTTTATATAAAATTCGTTTATCATTAAAAGTAGGGTGTTTGTTTGCCGCGATGCTGTGGCAATGTGACAAACGTGGGAGAACGTAATTTTTCAATGAGGTGGAACACACATGATTTATACTGTTACATTTAACCCTTCGCTGGATTATTCGATCGGCATTGACAATTTCAAGGCCGGAAGGCTCAACCGCACAAACTATGAGGAGGTTCGCGTCGGCGGCAAGGGCGTTAACGTCTCGATCGTCTTGACCTCTCTGGGAGTAGAAAATATCGCTCTTGGCTTCGTCGCCGGTTTTACCGGCGAACAGATTGAGGCAGGTATGCAGCAGCAGGGCTGCAAGACGGATTTTATCCATTTGCCAGAGGGTTTTTCTCGTATTAACATTAAAATGCAAAGCGGCGGAGAAACTGAAATGAACGGCATGGGTCCAATTGTGACGCAGGCGCAGACCGAACAGTTCCTGATGCGCATTCGCCGCCGCGTTAAGCCGGGCGATATTCTGGTTCTGGCTGGCAGCATTCCGCGTACGATGCCGAAGGATATCTATGAACAGATTCTGGATATCATTGATACCGATCAGGTCAAGGTCGTCGTTGATATTTCCAGCAATCTGCTGCGCCGTACGTTGGCATATCATCCGTTCCTCATTAAGCCAAATTTGGCCGAGCTGAGTGAAATGTTTGAGCGCACATTGGTTGAATATGACGATATCGTGTGCTGCGCAAGGCATTTGCAGGAAGAGGGCGCACGCAATGTACTGGTTACTATGGGCATTGGCGGTGCAATTCTTGTCACAGAGGACGATCAGATTTTCTCCGTTCCAAAATCAGGTGATGAGCTCGTCGATTCCATCGGTGCAGGCGATTCCGTCGTTGCCGGTTTCCTTGCGGGCTATCTGGAACGCAACAGCATGGTGGACGGCTTTGGCAAGGGCTTGGCAGCCGGAAGCGCGACCGCATCCAAGCAAGGGCTTGCGACCGGCGAGGAAATCGTTGCAATCGCCAAAAATATGAAATAAAGGCGCAGTCTTTTCTTAGAGAGATGTACTTCATTGTTCATCTCTCTTTTTTCTGTCAACACGCAATTATTGCACATATTTCAATTGATTGTCGGATAACTGTTGCTTCTTTGCACGCAACGTGATATACTGTTGAAGGATTTTATTTTGATTGGCTAATAATCTGTGGCGTTAAACGTAAAGGAGTACAAAACAGTGAAGCTTCCTGAACTCAATATCGGTGGATTATCTGCCAAAATACCTGTCATTCAGGGTGGTATGGGCGTTGGCATCTCTCTTTCTGGCCTTGCTTCCGCTGTCGCAAACGCCGGCGGCGTTGGTATCATTTCCGGCGTACAGATCGGCTTTCGTGACCCGAATTTTTCCGCAAGCCCCGTCGCGGCAAATCTGCGGGCAATTAGAGAGGAACTGCGAAAAGCGCATGAGAAAGCTCCGCACGGCATCATCGGCATGAACTTTATGTCAATCGATGCGCATTATGCGGAATATGTCACACAGGCGGTCAAATGCGGCGTCGATCTCATCATTTCAGGCGCTGGATTACCGCTCACCCTTCCCAAACTGGTTGAAGGGAGCAAAACCCGCATCATCCCGATTGTTTCATCCGGCCGTGCCTGTAAGCTGATCCTGACCAACTGGCTGAAAAAGCACCATCGTATTCCGGACGCCATCGTTGTGGAGGGGCCGCTTGCAGGCGGACATCTCGGCTTTAAGCTGGAGGATTTGCTTGCAGGAACCAATCAGACGCTGGAGCAGGCGTTTTCCGACGTCATGCAGGTCGTACACACATTCTGTGACAAACACGGCGTAACTATTCCGGTGATCGCAGCGGGCGGCATTCGTACCCATGCTGACGTCTGCCGTATGCTGTCGCTGGGCGCATCCGGCGTACAGGTCGGCTCGGAATTTGTCACGACGGCGGAATGCGATGCGAGCGACGCGTTTAAACAGACATATGTCGACGCAAAGCCGGAGGATATCCGCATTATCAAAAGCCCGACTGGCTTTGCGGCACGTGCAGTTAACACAGCCTTTACCAGACAGGCCTATGACAACGGCGGCATTCCCGTCGCACACTGTTTCCGCTGTATGCCGGACATCTGCAACGCTGCAACGACGCCTTATTGTCTTTCAAACGCGCTGTTTGACGCGGCAAACGGCAAGCCCGGTCTCGTATTCTGCGGCGGACGAGTTGGTGAGATCAGCGAGATCACAACAGTCGATACCGTCATGCGCTGTCTGTGCGGGACAGCATAAGCCGGCCCGAAAGACAAAAAAATCACTGTGGACAGCAGGCGTTTTCCTTTTTGATGCGTCTGTGTGTTCCCAGTGATTTTTTATGTCATTCAGCAGATGGATCCTGCCCCAACGCGCAAGGTGGACATATTGCGCCTCCTTAAGGCTTTGTGGCAGCGTGGCCATTTGTTCCAGCTGATGAATAATGTCTTTTGCTGCGGCGCAGCATCATTCAGAAAAAATGTTATATGGAAACCAAGCGAACGATCCCTGTTCAGAAGATTTCATTTCTCGAATCGCAATTTCTCTATCCTCTTGATTTTCTCCAGAATCACTACATCAGCCGGACAGAAATCATATCGGTCAATATCTGCCGGTGTAATCCATTGGAGATCATGGTGCTCCAGCAGCTGCGGTGTGCCGCTGACAATGTGCGTATAAAATAGTGTTAAATGTACCGTCAGATCGGGATACAGATGTGTGACATCCATGAATACATCATCGACGGAAACCGTAACGCCCAGTTCCTCCTGACATTCACGTACCAGTGCCTGCTGCGGCGTTTCTTGCGGCTTGATTTTTCCACCGGCAAATTCCCACAGCAGGCCGCGCGCCTTATGCGCAGGCCGCTGGCAGATCATAAACCGTTCATCCTGCCAGATCAGCGCAGCGACAACCTCTGTTGTGCGTAAAATCTCCTGTGCGCTGCGGTAAATCTGTATGCGCTCTATATCGCGCGCAGTCGGATGTGGTAAGCGGCTAACATCGCTGTTGTGTGCAAGATCGGCCAGCTTGACGGTGACAGCAATCGGGTTGTCACGCAGCGCGCGGATGTAATCCAAATAAGGAACGGATTTATCATGTGTCAGGCGGCGAACGGCTTCCACCACTTCCGACGAAAATCCCATGGACAACAGTGTATCTGCGGTTAAAGAGGTGTCCTCCAACGTATCATGCAGCAGAGCGGCGACGGTTGTGCGTTCATCCGGCATGCCTTCTGCGATGTGCAGAACATGATGAAAATAGGGCGCGCCGGAACGGTCAGTCTGTCCGTGATGCGCCTGATAGGCGACCCTCATAGCGTGAATGGTTTGTTCTGTATAAATCATGTCGAATTCTCCATTGTGCCCTTCTTTTCACAAGCCTTTCCGGCTTGTCGGCTTTCGTCAAATGTGCGGTCGGCCTGATAAAGTCCCTTTTTCCGGTTGCGCAGCATATTGGGATTGGCGTTGCCCTCAGCGGCAATCTCAACCAGCGCCCGCCCGCCTTGCGAAACCTCTAAGATCAGCTTCGCCTTGCATTTCGGTGTGTAATTGCTTAGTGCCATGACGATTCGTCTTCATTACTTTCAGGATGCCATGTTCACGATCTTTTCGCTTTCAGAGGATGCTATTCATTATTTTCGTTAACGGCTTGCAAATTTGTTTGGAAAGCAATCCTACAAACAATGCCGCAGCAACCGTACCCTCTCTGACTCCTAACAATTCCCCGTTTGAGAGGATGCCTATCAGAATAGCTATTACAACTAAAGTCACATCAAAGCATA
>CAZEMM010000072.1:0-10191 GCA_964513445.1 uncultured Butyricicoccus sp.
TGCGGCAGCTTATGCGCCAGCGTCTCGCGCAGCGGAACCGTCGGGTCGCCCGCGCCGGTTACGCGCATCGCCTGATAGACATAGCTGCGGCCGGACAGCGGGTCACGGATCGCACCGCCCAGACAGGTCGCCGCGCCGCCAAACGGCTCGATCTCCGTCGGGTGGTTATGCGTCTCATTTTTAAACATCAGCAGCCACGGCTCCTTTTTGCCGTCGACTGTCGCGTCAATGCGAATCGAGCACGCATTGATCTCCTCGCTCTCATCCAGATTGGACAGGTTCCCGCGCTTTTTGAGCACCTTGCCTGCCGCTGTGCCGACATCCATCAGCGTGATGGGACGCTGCGCCGCCTTTTCCTCGCCATATACCTCACGGCGGCCCGCAAGAAACTTGTCAAATGCAGCCTGCACCATTGCATCGTCGATCTGCGCGCTGTCGATCTCCGTCAGGAAGGTCGTATGGCGGCAGTGATCCGACCAATAGGTGTCAACCATGCGAACCTCTGTAATGGTCGGGTCGCGCTGCTCCTCGTCCGCAAAGTAGCGCTGCAAAAACAGCAGATCATCCAGCTCCATCGCAAGGCCGAGCGATGCGCGCAGCTTCTCCAGCGCTTGGCTGTCCATCGCGACAAAGCCGTCCACCGTATCGACCGTCGTCGGAATGGCATAGGTCGTCTCCAGCGTCTCCGGCTTATCCGCCGACGCCTCACGCGAATCGACCGGATTGATGAGATAGCCGCGAATTTTATCCAGCTCCGCATCGGTCAGCTTACCGCCCAGCACATAAATATGCGCCGCCGCGACCTTCGGGCGCTCGCCCTGCGTCATCAGCTGGATAGACTGCGCGCAGGAGTCGGAACGCTGGTCATACTGCCCCGGCAGCGGCTCCACTGCCAGAATGCGGTAATCGCCCTCCGGCATCGGGAACCGTTCATCATAGCAGACATCTACCATCGGCTCGGAAAAGACAATGTTCTTCGCCTTGATATAGGTCTCCGCGTCGATGCCCTCGGCATCATAACGGCACAGCTCACGCACATAGGTGAGCGCCGGAATCTCCAGCAGATCGCGCATGCTGGCGCACAGGGCCTGTGACGCGCTGTCAAAGCCGCTGCGCTTTTCGGTATAGCATCTGAATACTGCCATCGTTTGCACCTCGCTATAGTTTTACAAAACATTATATACCAGTATCATACCGTTTTTCTATGCCGTTTGCAACGGCGTTTGTACGGAAACTCCACGATATCGCGCGATTTTGTTATATTTGACAAATAAAAGCTGCAAAAAGTGCGGTTTCCTGTGCGAGGGCGAAGGCCGCCCGCGCGGCAAAAAAAGCAGCTCCGGCGAGGGTTGATTCCCTTTGCCGAAGCTGCGTGCGCACATGTGAACGGCTGGCCGTTATTCCTGAAGCCGCGACGCAAGCATAAAGAACAGCGCGGCGGCCAGAATAAACCCAGCGACATAAATTTTTCCGATAATGGTAGAAAGCAGCTCGCCAATCGTGCCGAGTAGCGGAACGACAAGAACCACCTTGCCGATCACGCTGTCATACGCAATCGGGGTGGGATCGGTATCCGCGTTGGCGTCGCCCTTTGTGACCAGCTCGCCCTCAACGACATGGTTTTCCATGACGCGGTGGGTGATGACGGTATCGCCGCTGGCATAGGCCACGATGTCGCTTTTCTGCAGCTCGGACGGCTCAGACGGCTTTACGACCGTCAGGCTGCCAACCTCGATTTCTGGCTCCATGCTGCCGCTGACAACCGTATACATCTCATACCCGAACAATCTCGGCGCGCTCAGCGGCACGCATACAATGATAACAAGTGCCAAAATAAGGCTACCCAGCAATCGACAGATTGCCGGGGCCCATTGTTTTTTCTTTCGTTTTGTGTTCATATCGTTAAATGATCTTCTTGCGCTTCAGGACAAAGACAGTCGCGAGTGCGAGAGCCGCAACGCCTGCGAGCGAGCCGCATACGATCGCACCCGTGCGCACGCCGGACCGTGCAGAGCCGGACGCGGCTTCATCTGCGCCCGTGCCGTCGCTCGTACCGTCCGTTGTCGGCGCTGCAAGAGGCGTCTCCTGCTCATCCAGATCGATCAGATCCTCCGGACCTGCGGTGACCTCACCGGTTGCGTCCGCGACGGTTTCCTCGTTTGCCGCGGCGTTTTCAGCCTCGTTTGCCGCCGCATTGCCCGCGTTTGCAGCTTCGGCATTGCCCGCCGCGTTAGCCGCCGCGTTGCCCGTGCCGGCTGCCGGCGTGGTTGTGGTCGTCGTTGTGGTCGGCTGACGGACAACCGTCGTCGTACCCGCTCCCTGCTGGGTGATGACCTGATTCGTGCCGGGGCGCGTTACCGTCTCGCCCTCGGGATTGGTCGTGTAGACGAAATGGAACTCGTTCGCGCCGTTGCCCAGCGCGGCGACATCCGCCTCGCTGACCAGCGTGCGGGTCAGGTTATACGCCTGCGGCTGATAGCCCTCGATATAGACATACGACACGACCGGCTTATCGCCGACATTGCCGTGGAAGGTCTGGTGGTCGATCAGCTCGTTGCCGCTTTCATCCTCGTAGTAGACGGTATAAGCGACCTGCTCGCCCTTCATGCCGTAGGCGACGACATAGTCCACATCCTGCGTAACCTGGAAATTGTTCAGGCTGTTGACGCTCGTCTCGCTGTAATCATATCCGCTCTGGCGGATGCCCTTGACGTAATACTTGTCATCGCTCAACGTGACGACACCGTCCGACTGCACGTCCAGCGTCACGCGGTCGCCATATTGCAGGCCGCTGATGACGATTTTATCCTCCGTTACCTGAAAGCCGTCTGTTGCATCGGTTGCATGGAACGCGCCCTGCTTACCCGCATACACCGTGACGGTATAGGTCGTATCAGCGGCGAGCGCGGACAGACACATCGTACTGAGGAGCAGGCACGCAGCGGCTGCTGCCGTCAATCGTTTTATCAATTTCATGCCGACACGCCTCCTTATTTCTTCTTGTCACGGCGCATGCTGTAAATCGCAATCGCCAAAATCAGCAGGCCGCTGACCGTCAGGCCGATGATATACGGCACCATATTGGTGGTATCGCCCGTCTTGGGGCTGGTGTACGTGGTCGAGGTGGTGGTCGTCGGATTGGACGTCGAATCGGAGACATAGACCGTGCGGTTCGTGCCCGGCGTGGTCTGCGTGGTCGTGGTGTTCTGATAGACGACGTTCGGCGTCGTCGTGACGACCTCAACGCCAAAGTCCAGCTTCAGCTCCGCAAGCGTGTCCTGATAGCCGTTGCCCTGCGTCTCGCCGTCCAGACCGACGGTCAGCGTAACCGTGCCCTGTTCGTTTGCGGACAGCTCATCCAGCGCGAACATTTCATCCAGCGACTCGGTCGCCTCGTTGAGGCCCTCGCCGGAATCGCTGAGCTTTTCGCCGCCGACGGTCTCGCTGTTGTACAGCTCCTGTGTGGTCGAGCCGTCGGAGTATGTCAGCTTATAGCTGTATGCGCCGCCGACCGCGCTGTCCTTGGAATCCTCCAAAGAGGACATAATCTCGTTGGACATGTACCAGTCGGTGACCTCCGAGGAATTATTGCGCAGGGTGACGGTGAATGTCGCCGTGTCGCCCGGCTGGAGGCCGTTGAGCGCCTCCGTCATGCCATCCTGATCAAAATTGCTGTTCATTTTGCTGCCGTCAAAGCTGACCATCCATGGATAGGACAGCTCCTGGGCAAAGGAGACTGCGGTCATCGCGCAGACGGCTGTCAGCGCAAGGAGCAGGCTCATGCATTTCTTTTTCATGTGTTCCTACCCCCTTTTAGTTGATCGCGGTAATGGTCGCGTTGTCGGTTTCCGCGTCTGCAATCGTGGCGTTTACGCCCCATGCGCTCAGCATGGCGTCCGCCGCGTTATGCGTCTGCACTGCATCCACCTCAACCTCGACAAAGAACTGCTTGCCGTTATAGCTGTAGGTTGTGGTGATCACGCCGTTTTCATCCGGCTCGGATTTTTCGACCTCGGTTGCAACTGCATTGTCGATCTTGATCGTATCGGCAAACAGCGCGCTGACCGCTTCATTCGGGCTGTCCGGATTATCCGCGCCCTTCAGAATCTTGCTGTAATAGAGCACGGTTCTCTCATCCGTCGTGCTGCCGGTAATCCAGCCGTTGTCCTCGCAGAAATGCAGATCGATGCGCGACGGGTCGAGATTTGCGGCCTTTGTAACCGTGCCGTCCTCGTTTTGCGTGCCCCAGTATTTATAGACCTGTACGCGGACAAAGGAATCGATGCTGCCGCTGTTTTCCACGGCAAGCTGCTCGTCATAGCTTGCCCCGACCTTGAAATCGGTCAGATCCGTCAGCAGTGCGCCGGTTTCCTCATCCCAATCCTCGCCGTTGTAATCGCGGTGGCTGATTGCCTCGTCATTTTCCAGCAGCGTGACGCCGATCTGCGACATGGCGATGCTGGATTGATATTCGCTCGACATGACCAGCGCGGCGCGTGTGCCGCCGACCGCGGAGGCCAGCAACAGGATAATCGCGAGCGCAAATAACACAATGGATTTCTTCGACATGCGTTTCATGTGTTAGTCGCCCCCTTCCGCGCTGCTCCAGCAGGCTTGCCAATCCAGCGCTGTGCCGTCCTCGCCATAGAGCACAGGCGTGCACTCCTGAATCACGACGACGTTAAAATCGGTCGCGTCCTCCGGGACGTTCTCAATCTCAATATCCAGCTTTTCGGCTTCCCCTCCGGTCGGAACAATTGTATCATAGTACCAATACGTACAGCCGTAGGCGTCGGTTTCCCCTTCCGTCCAGCCTGTGCCGCTGTATTCCAGCGTATAGCCTTCGGGGGCGATCGCCTTGACGCGCACATAGCAGTCCGCTTCGCCGTCGTTTTTAATGGTCACATGCTTTGTCCAATCGGAAAATTCTTCGGTGATGGTCGTTGTCGTCGGCGTCAAAGACAGCTCCACGCCGCCGGACGCAGTGACATAGGTCGTAAAGTACGCCAGCGCCGTCCCCACGGAAACCGACAGGGTGAGCGCAGCGGCGGCGGCAAGCAAGCCGAATCGTTTCTTATTCATACTCTGTCGCCCCCTTTAGTTGCTGTTGTCGTCCATCTGAGACAACTCCCATGTGGTCGTCTTTTCAAAATGGTTGGTCACGCTCGTGCTGTAAATCGGCGTGCCGTTGTACTCGTTTGTAAAGCTGACCGTTGCCTGTTCCTCGTCGGTGTCCAGCGGGACAATCGTAACGGTTCCGTTTTCCGGGTCAATCTCGGTCTGCTCATATGAGCCGCCGTACCGGATTTCCTCCACGGTAATGACCGTGCCGACCGGAATGCCCTCGATGGTCACGGATTTTTCGCCTGCGGAATCAAAGGTCAGCGAGACGACGTTGCTGTAATTCTGCACGTCGTTCTTTGTGCCGGTGATGCGGAACACGGCGGTTGCCTGTCCGGTTCCGGCCGCATAGGATGCCAGCGTCTTATTGATAATGAGATTGCCCGGGCGGTCCAGCTGCGCCGGCTTGAGTGTGATTGCCACATCGTACATGTCCGAGCCGTCATCCGCGCTCATGCTGGGGACGGAGACGAGATACGGCGACCACTGATAGATATGATCGTTTATATACGCGTCGTCCATCACGAGCAGATACAATCCGGCTGCCAGATTTTCAAATGTACCATTTCCGGTGATTGGCAAATTCGTGGGCTTCGCGCCGTTTGTCTCGGTCAGCGCTGCCGCCTCCTGTGCGATTTCGCTCCAGCCTGCGGTATATGCATCCTGATTCAGCACCGAGTCCTGACGGCCGATATCCTTCAAGTCGGCCAAATCCAGAGCGGCAAATTCCGCAACGGCGTTGTACTGATAATCCGCCGTGATACTGGCGACGCGGTAGAGATGCGCGTTTACACTCGCCGCCATCAGCTCAGGATACGAATCCTGCGTCACGCCGTTTACATCCGTACCGCCCGAAACGGTAACGGTCAGGCTGCAATCCATGCTCGTATCCACTGCGCCGGCCATGAGACCCATGACCATGATAACGGAAAGACACAGCGCGGCGAGCGGCATGCATCGTTTTTTCAGTTGTTGTATCATACTTTCTTCCTCCCCTTTTCCGGATTTCAGAAATGCTGGGTTACAGCTCCTCCCAATCGGACGGTTCCTCCGGTTCGTCGAATTCATGCGGGTCGAGCGGGCTGTCGTCATCCGGCGGCGGCTCGAGGTCCTCCGGCGCGGACGGCTGCGGCACGGTGTACTGCGGCGGCTTGCGTCCGGCGCGCCAGATGAGAATCAGCAGGACGATGAGCAGAACCGGCAGGCCAATCGCCAGCGCCACAATGAGCGGGTTCATCTTGGTCGCGTCGCGCTCCAGATTGATTAAATTCTGCGTTTCGATGCGGTGGCCGCGCACGAGCAGCCGGTGTGTATTGATGCCATAGGGCGTGCACGTCATGAGCGTGCAGTAATCCATCCCGTCGACGATGCCCAGCTCCTCCATTTGGGTAGGCAGGACGATGCGGATCTGATCGACCTCATAGGTGAGCACGCGGTTTAAGATGGTGACGGTAAACGTATCGCCCTCTTCGAGCTGGTCGAGGTCGGAGAACAGCTTGGCGGTCGGCAGGCCGCGGTGCGTCGTGAGCACGGCGTGATTGCTTTCCCCGCCGATTGGCAGGGACGAGCCCTCCAGATGGCCGCAGCCGATTTGCAGCGATTTTTCCTCCGAGCCGTGATAGAGCGGGAGATGGACGTCGATCTTTGCGATGTCCACATAGCCGATGACGTCCGTGCCGTCGATGGAAAGCGCCTGCTCATAGCCGTCGAGCGGTTCCTTCAGGATGGCAGCGCCGGCGGCGCGGCGGCGGTCGTTATATTCCTCGGCGGCGGCGAAGATGGCGTCATAATCCGCCTCGGTCATATCCTCCACGGCCGCGGTGTAGCCCTGAATCGCGCGGGACTGGTGCATCGAGTTCCACCAATCGCTGACGGCGGGATAGAGCAGGATGCACAGGCCGACGGCGAAGATCGCGCCGATGACCACGGTCGAGAGCATGCCGCCGGATTTGCTTTTCTTCCGCGGCTTTGGTTTGCGTTTGAATGGTTTCATGGAATCGGTCCTTTGCTACGGAATCCATGCCGCAGCCCGAGGGAACCCGTCAGGATGCGGCATCAATCCCATAGGCCGGACGGCCGAAGCCGCCCGGTCGGGATAAAAGGGGACGTGATTTGGATGATTTCAAGGGATTACTTGCTCATGCGCTTCTTGGTGATGAGCAGGACGCCCGCGCCGATGACGAGCACGCCGCCGACGACGTAGAAGATCGTCGTGCCGATGCCGCCGGTGGAGGGCAGGGTGGAACCGGTCGCGTTCTCAACCGTGAACGTAGTTCCGGTCACGTTTGCATCTTCAATTTTAACGCTCTCGCGGGCGGTCAGCTTGTTGTAGCCAGCCGGCGCCTTGGTCTCTTCTACGTAATAGGTGCCGTTTGCAAGACCCTTGACTGTGACCACGCCAGAGGTCGGGGTGACGAAGGTTGTTGTTGTTGTTGTGTTCGTGGAGTTGATCTCGTCAGTCGTTGCAACGCGATATACGCCGTTTCCTTCATCAACCAGCTCAATTGCTGTGCCGCCGGACTCCTGCGTATACAGCGAGAACTCTGCGCCTGCCAGCGTTTTGCTCGAATCAGTTGCGTCTACCTTGGTCAGATCGAAGTAGTACGTCTTAACGTCATGCTCCTCCGGAGTGCTCATTGTGCCATCATTGTAAGACCAGCTAGCCCCGTTCTTTGCGTCGGAATCAGCCGCCGCAGAGAGAACCGTTGCGGAATAAGTTACAACCAGCTTTGCGCCGTTGGCATACAGGCTTGTGCCGTCTGCTGCGCCGTTGTCAGTCCATTTTACTACTACTGTCAGTTTGCCCGAAGTTTCATCATAAGTTACATCGTATAGGTCAGTCGTCAGTAGCTGCTCACCTACATAAACCTTCAATGATGTTGTATCAATTTTCAGATTCGTCGGGGTATCAACGATGGTGTACTTGTAAATCTTGGTGGTTTTTGCTGTAACTTTACCGTCTGCATCCGTGGTGTTTGTGGTTGCGTAGTTTGTTGTGCTAATTGCCAGCTGGAAGTCGACCGTCGAGCCAACCGTCGCGGTGGTATCGTCAGCCAAAATCGGGGTCTTGTCCGAATCATATCCGGTTACAATTTTCTTTATTTGGTTATCATCATTGCCCGGGGTCGGGGACGAGGCGTTCTTATCAACAATGCTCGCGTTTGGTGCATTGTTATCTACAGAAATCACCGTTCCCAGAGAAGAGGTGACGTAATAGTAGCCATACGGAACCGTCCACGCAATGGTGTTCGAAGATGCCTCTTCAGATTTCGTCGCAGTCATGTTCTTTACGGCATTTGCCACATCCCCGCTCTTCAGCCAAGTTAATACATCTGAATCGGTTTTTCCAGTTTTCAAGGTAGCATAATATACATCGGTATCTTCGCTTGCGGTCAGGTCAAACAAACCACTGCTGGTTACAAGATTGTACCACGCATCTTCTGTGCCAATCTTGTAAGCGACCGACTGTGTTGTCTCATTGTACGTTGCGCTAAAAATTTTGTATGCTGCATAATCTTCCCCTATGGCAGCATTCGTAATGGTGATCGTTCCATTTCCGCTGCTCGTTGAGGTCGCCGCAAACGCACTCACGCACATTCCCACGCACAGCGCGGCAGCCATGAGCACTGCGAACATACGTTTCATGATTCGTTTCATAGTTGATCTTCCTTTCTTACTTGTAAAATGTTTGCATGTTTGTATGGTCATTCATCCGTGCGCCGCTTTCGCGTTCTCGTCCCCCGCGGCGCACGAGATCAATCAGGTTGGTGCTCAAGGCCTCCGCCTGCGCAGTGCGCACAGGCTGACCGCTGCGATTGCCAGCAGGCATCCGCCGAGCATACGGTAAAGGGTTGTGCCAACACCGCCGGTGTTGGGAAGCTCCTGCCCCACCTCGTAGGTGTTGACAAAGGAGACTTGCTGGGTTTTGTCTTTGTCGTCATCCGATGTAAAGGTCTGTGTTGTAATTTTGGCGTCCTGCGTGAATTCTTTCCATTTTTCCACGTTTTCGTTTTCTGTCAGGGACTCTACGCTGTAGGTCGCTCCGTTGTAGATATAGCCGTCGAAATCGACATTGGACTCGTTCAAGGTGTACGTCGCAGCGAGTACCGGAACCTCCCACGTGTAGGTGACAGTGCCGTTTACGTCGTCCGTCGTACATTCTGTCGCCTCGATTGCGTAGTCTGTGTCGGTCACTCCACTAAGGTTTCTCAGCGCCAGCTTGAACGTACCTGCGTTGTTGCCGTTGTTCGTTTTTCCGCTTGCCGACAGATAGAAGCAGTTCTCGTCAAAATAATCTGTCGCGCTATTCGTCGGTACTGCGTTGTACGCCGCTTCGACAACCGCTTGAACATTTTCTGCATTCGCTTCGCCGTTAATCTGGAAGGTTTTCGTAACCGTCAGCGTCGCGGTCTTTGCAACGAGGATGCCGTCGACGTGCCAGTAGTCCCCCTCGTCCTTGCAGACATACCAGCGAATTTCAAAATTTTCGGTCGTCAGAAGCTCATGGTCGATTGCAACGCCGTTGATCGTGAGGGGTTGGTCTTTGTTCACGTCGTCTCCGTCGTCCCAGTTTTTTCGGATATACTCGAAAATGTCCTCATCTTTTGGGAAATCCCCAATCAGCTTATATGTGCCGTTATTGGTTGTGTCCGTGCCTGTACTTTTGTACGTACAACCGCTTACCAGTTCCTCCCGAATTTTCTTATCAACCGCTTGCGCATAGACGTCGTCTCTTTCGCCCACAATGATTCCATATCTCGTTCCGTGTACATGGGTTGACGGAATCTGCATCATCAAGTTTTGGTTTATTCCCGACACGCTGCCGGAAACGCTTTTTGTGAACAGCTCTACATTGCGCCCGCTCACATCATCGTCTGTATCCAGCACCTTGCTGGCAAGGTTGATGTAGAAGTTGATGGGTTCGAGCGTCGAGTTCACCTGGATGACGGGCTTCGGGTAAGTCTCCTCGTTCCCCGTTTGGTCTTTGTACGTGTACGTCACCGTCGCGTCTTTGTTGCAGTAGAAGCCATCCTTTCCCGATGAGGTACTGTTGTCCGGTGCGTCTGTGCC
>CAZEMM010000073.1:0-10115 GCA_964513445.1 uncultured Butyricicoccus sp.
AGCCGAACCGGCTATACTCGCAACCCTAAATCACATAGATTTAAGGACTGACCCATATTTGAAAGCCTGCGGTACATTTTACCTTGCCACCAGCGAGGATGGTCAACCGCACGTCCGGCCTTTTGGTGCCGTCTGTGCGTTTGATGGAAAGCTCTACATTGTAACTAACAACCAGAAAAAAGTGTACCAGCAGATGAAGAAAAACCAGAAAGTTGAAATCTGCGGTATGCACAACGGAACATGGATTCGTGTTGAGGGAGAGGTTTCTGAGGACTTGCGCCGCGAGGCCCGTGTTGCCATGATGGACGCGAATACCTCCGCGCTGAAAAGTATGTATACTGTAGATGACAACCTGATGACGGTATTTTGCTTTGAGCATGGTACGGCAACGATTTATTCCTTTACTGCTGACCCGAAAGTAATTGCGTTCTAAATGCTTAAAGGGGTACCCCCTTACATTGCCTAGCCGCTAGAAACGTATGCTCTTGCCCCGGCACACCTTTCCAACGGTTCTAAAACAAACCATCCTTCTTGACCGTTTACTGAACACACCAAGTAAACGGTCTTTTATTATGCCAGGAAAGAGGTCAAACACGATGGACAATGAAGTAGTAAGCTAAGACTGGACACAGGCGGGGGACTTTCGGAACACATGATGTATAATGGCAGACACCATGAAGGATGTCCGCGAACACAGACATCCTCCCACGTGTCGTGTTGCAAAATTGATTGACCACTACATGATGGCCAATTGCCGGAGTAACAAAAAAGCACTGTATATCAAAGAAAATATACGTTTATCCCGCAGGTACCCTTGACATATCAGCACTCTTTTGCTAATAATTAACCATCGGCTAGCCTGCCGAAACTGCAGTCAGCCATTACTGTTCTTTATCATAGAAGGCTGTTTACAGAAATTTTTTCACACGCCCACGAAATGAGGAAAACCTATGCAGTATCATTCCAATCAGATTTCCTTTCAGGTTTATAAAAATCAGGAGCTTCCGTTTCAATACGATCAAAATCTTCTGATTTTTTTCGGCTTGCGTGGAACAAGCCGGATTTTATGCGATAACACGAGTTATGAACTGGAACCCTCCGGTGTTCTTGTCGTTAACCCGTTTGAGCTGTACCGTATCATCTGTCCGCAAACGTCCTCCATGATCTGTTTGCGTATCGCACACTCGTTACTACAGCTTTCCGGCTGGCAGGATACACTTTACTGCTCCTGCTATGAACGAGCTGACCACAACAACCGCGATGAATACAACACCCTGCGCAGTCTGTATGCATTTATTTTTCAAGAATTTTTTCAAAACAGCAAAAACCATGCCGGATATATCAGCTCTGTTCTACAGCTCACCGGTTTGCTGCAATCGCATTTCTCGGTCAACGATCCCTCCCGCTCACGTCGTGAGCAGACTCTGGTGCGGGTCAAGCGCATTTTGGACAGGATCCATACGCATTGGAACGAGGAGCTTTCGCTTTCAGAGATCGCAGAAAAGGAATATATGTCTGTCAGCTATCTGTCTCGTTTTTTTAAAAAGCATCTCCACACCACGTTCTCACAGTATCTGACCGATCTGCGGCTGCGCCACGCCGCACAGGCGCTCGTACAGAGCAGCGATTCCATCACACAGATCGCTTATAACTGCGGCTTCCGCTCGCCAAGCGCATTTATCGAATCCTTTAAGCATTACTACCATCAGACGCCTAAGGCATTCCGGCAGGAGCAGCATTCACGCCGCAACATGGAGACGGTCGGCGTGCTGCAGAGCGACTCGATTCACGATATGAAGGCGCTGCTCACCTACCTGCCCGCGCAGCCGACATCCAGTGAGCCGTCCAACCGGACACTCCCGGTCTCGATCAACTGCGCAGTGCAGCAACGTTTGTCCGGCTGGCGCAGGATGCTGAATATCGGCTATGCCCGCGACGGGCTGCTCGCCCCTGTGCAGGAACAAATCAAACGGGCACAGACAGAAATCGGCTTTGAATTTATCCGCTTTCATGGGATATTGGATGAGGATATGCATGTATATCTTGAGGATGAAAACGGAAACCCGCAATTTTGTTTTTCCTACGTCAACATGCTGTTTGATTTTCTGCTTTCTCTTGGCCTGACGCCGTATGTCGAGCTTAGCTTTATGCCTGCCGCGCTGGCGCGGGAGCAGACGAAGATCTTCGACCGCCATTCGATTTTCTCCGGCTGCACCGACCTAAAAAAATGGAACGCGCTTGTTACGGCCGTACTGCGGAATTTTATCGAACGCTATGGCAAAGCGGAGGTGCGCCGTTGGAAATTTACAACCATCAGCCGCAGCTACATGCATCTGGGCTGTATCCTGCCGGAGGATTATGACGCGCTATACATCGAAACGTATCGCGCCGTAAAAGCGGTCGATCCGCTGCTTCAGTTCGGCGGGCCGGGATGCTTTGCGTATCTGATCACAGAAAGCAGCGGCATCCCCGCTTTTCTGGATTTTGCGCGAAAAAACGACTGTCTTCCGGATTTTATTGCGATCCAGTGTTATCCGCACAACCAATCCGCTGAGGATGACCTGTTTATGGATCTGACGCTTACACAGCAATCGGCTCCCTCTATTCTTTCAGACGACGTGGACTTTCTGCCGCATGCACTGGATGCTTTGCAGGCTCTGCTTTCAGAAAAGCAGTTTCAGCCATCCGATATTGTTATCGAGGAGTGCACCTCCACGCTGTGGCAGCGCGATCTGTCCGGTGACACCTGCTATAAGGCCGCATGGATGGCTAAAAATATATGCGGCAACGCGGATCGCGCGGTATTTGGGTATTGGATGCTGACCGATTTCATGGAGGAACGGGCTTTTTTAGAGAGCGTTTTTCACGGCGGCTATGGATTATTTACCTATAATGGTATTCCAAAAGCAGGATACTATGCCTTGCAGCTCGCCAGCCGACTGGGCAATCAAAAGGTCTCAGAGGGAAACTGCTGGTTTCTCACCCGTGAGGCAGACAGCTACCAGCTGCTCCTCTACAATTACTGCCACTACAGCAACATGTACCGCTTGCGCTATAAACGCTTGGAAAAGCCGCAGGATGCGTATACCGTTTTTGAGCCGGGTGAGATTCTCCGGCTGCAGTTTCATCTGAAAGATATTCCTGATGGAACATACCGCATGGAGCAACGCGCGATCACGCGCAAAAACAGTTCCGCTTTTGACCGCTGGATCGAGCTGGGTGCGCCGCGTTGCCCGAGGCTGTACGAATTGCAGGACCTGAAGCGCAACGCACAGCCACAGTACAGCATATCCGATATCCAGGCGCAGAACGGTATGCGGTTTGAAATCCTGCTTCGCCCGCTGGAAACCATGCTGATTACGTTTCAGCTCCGCGAGTAGGTGTGCCGGTATTCATACGCGCGATGGAAAAGCAGAAAATAAGTTGATAAATTTATATCGCTCATTTGACCTTTTTTGCGTTCAAATCAGATTGCGGCAAAAAAACAAACGAAAATTACAACAATACTATCGCTCCTTTTCGGATATTCGTCATGCGGACTGTTGTGCTACAATGATGATATAAGGAAACGGATAAACTCCTGCGCAGGTTTTTTCCGCAAAAAAAGAAAGGAGTTTTCTCTTATGTCAGCAAATAATACCTCCACAAGACAGGTATTCAAGACCTCTCTGATGGAAAAATTCGCATACGGTATGGGCGATGTTGCTTGTAATGTTGTTTTTGCGATCACATCCAGCCTTCTGGTTTACTTTTACACAAACGTAGTCGGCGTATCCGCCGCTCTGGTCGGTACAATTCTTTTGGTTTCGCGTCTGTTTGACGGTATTTCTGACCTGACAATGGCGCAGATTATGGACAAGGTCAATTCCAAGCACGGAAAATACCGCTGCTGGGTACTGTGGATGGCGATTCCATACGGTCTGAGCGCACTTGCTTTGGTTTGTGTTCCGGGCAACGCGACACAGACGGTACAGGCAATTTATATCTTCATTACGTATAATCTCTGCACAACCGTGTGCTACACCGCACTGAATCTTCCCTATTCCTCTCTCGCGCCGACAATGACAAACGATGACAACGATCTGGCCAAGCTGAACCTGTTCCGCATGTCCATGTCGCCCATCGGCAATCTCATCATCACCGCACTGACGCTCCCGTTTATCAACATGCTCGGCGGCGACCGCAAGGCATGGATCATTGTCACGGCGGTCTACGCAGTCATTGCATTCTTCATGCTGATGTGGACGTTCTTCGGCTGCAAGGAGCGTTTCCGTCCTGCTGCCGCAAAGGAAGCGGAGGGTCTGCCGCTGATGACCCGTCTGGGCGCCGCATTCCGCAATAAATACTTCATCATGCTGACGCTGTCCATGATTGCAGTCGCGCTGTATCAAAACGTCAACGGCACGTGCACGACCTATTACGCACAGTATGTGCTCGGCAACGTAGAGGTCATGGGTCTGCTGCAGACCGCAGAAAAAATCCCGTGGATCATCGGTGTAATCATTCTCGCACCGTTCATCAAAAAATTTGGCAAGCGCAATCTGGTTCTTGCCGGCGCACTGCTGAATGTTGTTGCCATGGTTCTCGTTCAGTTCGCGCCGACCAGCTATCCGGTTCTGATCGTCTCCGCGATCCTCCGCGGCGCAGGCGAAGCGCCGTTCTATGGCTGCATCTTTACTATGATCGCCGATGCGATTGAGTTTGGTCACTGGAAGACCGGCATCCGCGTACATGCGCTGCTGTTCTCCGCCTTTACCGTCGGTCAGAAGCTCGGCGGCGGCATCGCCGCATGGGCAATCGGTCAGCTGATGACCCTGTCAGGCTTTACCGGTTTGGAGATCGAGATTCCGTCCGCCGTTGCTATGGTACAGAACCTGTATATCTGGGGCTCTGTCGTCGCTTGGGGCGCAGTCTTCGTCATCATGCTGTTCTACCATCTGGACAAGGAATACGATGGTATCATTTCCGATCTGGCAAAACGCGAGCAGCAGGCATAAGGAGGAAGTATCATGTATCAAAAATGGAAACAAAATTCGGTCTATCCATATTCCCAGCTGGACGCCTGCGACCCCATGCATCCGTATCGTCCCGGGTTTCACGGCATCTTTGAGCTGATGATCCCTGTGGGCGGCAAGTCTCGGCGCATGCTGGCTTATGTCCCAGCGGATGTACGTGATTCCACTGCGGGCGTTATCGTCCTCGGTGAAAACGGGAAAACCGCCGACGAGCTGCTCCGAGACAGCGGTTGGTGTGAGATCGCTGACACAGAAGAACGCAAGGAAAAAATGATTGTATTTTTCCTTGAACCTGAAAACGGCGCATGGAATATCGACGAGCCCTACGGCACGCCGGACGGCGACGTTGCGTATATCGACGCGGCAGCACTTGCTGCCGCCGAGCGATACCTGTTTTGCATCCACGAATCCAAAATCTATTTGACAGGCTGCCGGGAGGGCGGCGTTCTGGCAAACATGGCAGCGGCGTGGAACCCCGCGTTCTACGCGGGCATCGTATCCGTCGGTGGTTCGGCAGTGCCGAAGGCCTATCTGGACGAGGCCGGTCGCGCGTTCGCTGTCAATCTTGACGGCTATATCGATGAGGCGCATCGAAAGGATATCCGAAAGGGCGATATACCGATGCCCGCGTGGATCATTGACGACGCAGATTCTCCCGTCGGCACCGGCACAGACATTCTGCATTACTGGCTGCGCGCGAACCAAACCCAGCCGCATCCACGTCAGCTGCACCCGGACATGGTTGAGTATTACCGCACCGCCGAGACTGACTATCCGATGAATCAGGAAAAGGAAGCCTATCGCGTATGCTACAGCAATATGCCCGGTGCCTCCGCAGCATATGCCAAGCCGCTGCTGCGCCGCATCTGGAAAGACTTTCTGTACCAGCAGCGCCGCTGGATGAGCTGCCCGGGCGGAGACCTGCGCGTGACGCGCGACCCCGTATGCGATCTTCATATGGAATATCACTACGAGGAATTTGACGGCTGGATGCGCGAATGGTATGTCTACGTGCCGCAGCAGGTCAAGGCGCATCCGGAGAACAAGGTGCCCATGGTATTCGCCATGCACGGCTATACCTGTTCAGGAGAGATCTACATCGGAAACAGCGGCTGGCCTAAGGTCGCCGACAAGTATGGCTTTATCGTTGTATTCCCATCCGCGCTGCACGGCAGGGTCGATATGCCGCAGTGCAACCTTGATCCCGATTGGGCACCGCTGTCCGCATGGAATGTGTTTCAGGAGGAGGATCGTCCGGATGAGCTGCGTTTCTTCCACTACATGCTCGACCGCACGATCGCAGATCACCCCGTGGACACGACCCGCGTATTTGCAACGGGACATTCCTGGGGCTCCCTTATGACTCAAATGCTGGGCATGGGAATGACAGACCGTCTAGCCGCGATTGCGCCCTGCTCCGGTGTATTTTTCGGCGGCGCTTCTCGCCAGATGACCGCGCTGGCAGATTTAAACCGGTACAACGATACCGAGCTTCCGATATGGATGTTCTGGGGCATGGAAGAGGAATGGCTGATACCCGGAATCCCATCTCACGAAAATGAAACTGGATTTACAGTAGAAATGTGGCTCAAGCGCAACCACAAGGCCGAAATGATCCCGCAGGATTGGGATACCTGCCCGTATGTACAAAAGGGCCGTTTCCAAGACCACAGCTTTGAAAAGGAAGGCACCGCACCGGTTCGCTTCACCCATGTGGATTATATGCCGCACGCGACGATGCCGGAAATGAGCTTCCGCATCTGGGAGGAATTCTTCTCGAAATTCTCGCGTACAGACGGCACGGTCCATTACATCAAATAACGGTTCTTTTTTCAAATGCTTTCTCCATAAACACGCACTCTCTTTTATGAATCATCGGAAGGGAAGGCGTACGCGCACCCTTCCGGATGATATGTATACACAATCTGCTTTGATGTTTCTAATCAAAACATATCAAGGCGTGTTCAGTCGCTGTTTGGGAATGTAAGGCGTCTGCACAGACCAATTCGACCATATATGGAGGAAAAAATAATGAAATTCAAAAAAACATGTGCGCTTCTTCTGGCCTCTGCGGTGACGCTCGGGGCACTGGCGGGCTGCGGTGCATCCAGCGCTGACAATGCTGAGGGCTCGGCTGCTTCCGAAATCAAGGATAAAAAGCAGATCAATTTTATTCTTGCGACCACAGGAGAATTTCAGTCCAAGCTGGCGGATTCGATGATCGCACAGGGTGAAGAGCAAGGCTATGAGGTCATTGAGCAAAACGCGGAAAACGATATCGCCAAGCAGATTCAGTACATTGAGATTTGCCGCAACGCCGGACATGAAGCAGTCATTGTACAGACCGTTGACGCACAGGCGACACAGACGCTGATTGATGCCGCCGGCGATATGAAGCTGGTTTTCGTCAACTGTCCGCCGAACAATCTGGAGGAACTGAGCGCGGAGAATGTCTGCTACGTCGGCTCAGATGAGACCATGGCTGGCTATTATCAGGGCGAGTGGCTTGCGAATTACTTCAAGGCGCAGGGCAAGAACGAGATTTCATACATCCTACTACAGGGCCTGATGGGACAGGTCAGCACATTTAAGCGCAGCGACGGCGTGCTGCAGGCGCTAAAGGACAACGGCATCACCGCGACCGAGGCAACTGCACCGCTTGCCTGCGAGTATGACCGCCCGACAGCACAAGAAATGATCGCACCGCTGCTCACCTCCGGTCTCAGCTTTGACTGCATCATCGCAAACAACGACGCGATGGCACTGGGCGCGGTTGAGGCATGTGAAGCCGCAAGCATCGACATTGACTTCCCGATCGTCGGCATTGACTGCACGGCAGACGGTGCACAGGCGATTCAGGACGGCCGCATGTCGATGACGGTCTACCAGAATTCCGACGCGCAGGGACGCGTTTCCCTGATCGCAGCGGTCAACATGGCAAACGGAAAGCCGATCAATGACGGCATCGAGCAGTACAAGCTGGACGATTCCGGCGAAGCCTACAGCGATCATATCTGCTGGATCCCGTTCGAGCCGGTCACCGCTGACAATGTCGCTGATTACATGTGATTCAATAGCTAACTTCTTTTCCAAAACTCTCTTATTAGAACACCATCGGAATTATGTCCGGTGGTGTTCTTCTCATCCATTCTATACTTTTCATACCAAAATAATAAACGGACTCACAGCATTTGCCTGCACTTTGTAAATGGTCAGATTTATCGTCCTTGTTTCCATCCCATCCCGTACTTTCTGAATATCCAGCAACTGATATATGTGTTACAGACGCCACATTTTGACGAAAAATAGACGACATAAAATGTCATAGGCCGCCGAAGGGGCTGCCATAGCTCAGGCTGGGGCATACACTCACTTGTCCACCTTCAATTGGGCATTTGTCGGATTGTCAAGGTCGCCGTAGGCGTGTATTTAACCTTGACTGTCCGGCAAAATGCCCAATATACTCCCTCTAGCGAGTGACAGTTTTGCTCGGCGAAGACGAGCTATTTTGTCAGGCTATTTTTTTATCAAACTATTGCGTGCTATTTTAGGGCGAATTCCGATGTTTTTTCGATGATTTAAAACCTCTTGACAATTTACTCCGGCTATTTCTTGACAGGATAGCCCGGCGGCGACAATATATTCTTTCAAGATCTGTAATGTACAACGATAAAACTCGTTCGATTTGAGGTGTTTCTGTCTTATTTATATCATATAATGCTTTACCGTGACTTCGTTCCTCCAATGACTTAATGAAAACACACTCACACAACATAGAGCCAGCCGATCATATGAAATTGACCGGTCACGCAGAATCGCTGCCTGACGGTTTGCACGATGCAGCCAATATGTTCCATCTTTCATTTCTTCAGCAAACGCCTTCTCCTTCTTTCTGGCTTTTCTAAAGCAAGCTTCTGCCTTTTTGATATCTCCGTCTACCATCGCTCGCTTCGCCGTTTCCATTGCTTTTAACCATGCTTTATTCCCATACTGCGGATCGTAGAATCGTTCCCAGAGCTGCTTTCGCATTTGTTCTCTGCCTGCTGGTGTTCTGCAAATTTCCGCAAATCGTTCATACTCTGCTCTGGCATGTTCCGCACGAATGGCATGCAGATCTAAGTTTTTATTCATGCCATCAGGAAAGATAAATTCATCCCGTTCTTTGTCAACAAAGTAAGCTCGTACTTCTTCCACATGTTCCGGTGCAATCAATTGAAGCTGATCTTTTCCGCCCTTATCATGCAGAAAACGAACAAAACATCTGCCGTCTGGTTGCTCAATCCAGTCCGAACCACAAAGTTTTCCATAAGCAGATTTTCTGCCGCCAACAAGCTCCGCAAATCGAACGATATCCTGATTTTCTTTTCTGCCGCGTTCTTGTTCGGCGTGTGACCAAAAAATGTATCGCAGCATTACGTGAAAATGGTCGTGATGATGTTTTCCTCACTTTCCCTGAATGGAAGAAAACGAACTGTACAACCTCTCTCGTTCTCAAAACGCCAAAAACAGACAGCAGTATTCGCAATATCTACATTCCAAAATCTGTTGTTCTCGCGCTGGAAGAAAACCGTAAGCAACAGGAGCAGATGAAAGCAGATTTAGCTAACGAATATCAAGACTACAATATCGTAGTCGCTCAGAATAACGGCAGACCATATGAGGAACATCAAATTGCTCAGAAATTGAAGGCACTCATTACCGAGCATAACTTGAAACCTGTCGTTTTTCATAGCCTGCGGCACAGCAGCACAAGTCTCAAACTCCGCATCAGCGGCGGCGATATCAAAGCCGTGCAGGGTGATACCGGACACGCGCAGGCGAATATGGTCACAGATGTATATTCCCATATTTTTGATTCCGATCGCAAGCACCTTGCGCGTAAGGTAAACGACGAATTTTTCTCTGCTGAAAAACCAAAAGCAGCTGAACCAATTCCCGCTGTGGATGAATCCACACAGAAACTGATCCAGCTGCTTCAAAGCTCACCGGAACAGGCAACCAAACTGCTCCGGATTTACGAAGTACTCGGCGGAAACGCATAATTTGTTCCCAAATGTTCCCACGAATAAACGCCAGAAATTTAAGTGCTTCAAAAAGTTA
>CAZEMM010000074.1:0-9805 GCA_964513445.1 uncultured Butyricicoccus sp.
TTGCATCCGCTGCGAAGTATATCGCAACCTCTATCGCTGAGGTGTATCAGGATTCTCACGTATACGACAAGGGACAGGTCACTATCATCGAGATCATGGGCCGTCATGCCGGCTGGCTGGCTGGCGCCGCTTCCCTCGCATCAGTAGCCGGCTATCCGGCTGATCTGGTTTACCTGCCGGAGGTTAACTTCAATATGGACGAGTTCCTCGAGGATGTTTCTGCAATCTGGGAGAAGAATAACAACGTTATCGTTGCGGTTTCCGAGGGCATCCATTATGCGGACGGTTCATTCGTATCCGAGGCAAAGACCTCCGCGACCGACGGCTTTGGCCATGCACAGCTGGGCGGCCTTGCTGCGATGCTGGCTGACGTTGTTAAGGCAAAGCTGGGTGTCAAGGTTCGTGGCATTGAGTTGTCCCTGCTGCAGCGCTGCGCGGCACACTGCGCATCGCAGACCGATATCGACGAGTCGTTCCTGGCTGGCCAGACCGCTGTCAACTCCGCTGTCGCCGGCGAGACCGACAAGATGGTTGCATTTGCGTGTTCCCGTGAGAATGGCTACACCTGCACCACCAAGCTGCTCAACCTGTCTGACGTAGCAAACTATGAGAAGAAGGTTCCGGTTGAATGGATCAACGCGCGTGGCAATAACGTCTCTCAGGAATTTATTGATTACGCACTTCCGCTGATTCAGGGCGAGACCCAAATGAAGAAGGAGAACGGCCTGCCGCGCTTTGCTCGTCTGGCAAAGGTCAAGGCATAAGCTTCCTTCCTCAAAACTCTATGCGTTTGCCGGCAGGCGTCCGATGGACGCCTGCCGTTTTTACGTCTTGTGCGCCAAAATCGACCACTTATCCGTATTACTGTGACAAAAGCGACGCAATACGCTATACTACGTACAGCAAAAGAAAAAAGGAGGCGCACAAATGAAGCTGACATTGGAACCTTCCGACCAGCACGAATTGGAGGTCATCCTTCGCGGCGACCTAAATGACCCGCAGGTCGCCCGCATCATCACGGCGCTGAACACGGCAAAGGCCATCTCCCGTTTGTTTCTGTATCAGGATGAAAAGGAATATCTCTATCCCGTCGAGGACATCCGCTATATTGAGGCGAACCGCAATAAAATTTTCGCGGTCACCACACAGGGCAGAATGGAAGCGCGCCACAAGCTGTATGAGCTGGCGGATATGCTGCACGGTAGCGGCTTTATCCAAATCAACAAGGGCATGATCGTCAACGTGCATACGGTGCAGTCGGTCGAGGCGGAATTTTCCGGGAACTACATCGCCACGCTGAACGATCGCAAGACCCGGTTATCCATCTCCCGTAAATACTTCAAGGCATTCCGCGATTTTGTCACAAAGGAGCTGTGAATCATGAAAAAATCCATTATAAATCTGATTTTTACGTATGTATTCGTCGGCATCGGCATTGGCGCCGCAATCGTTACCCCAATTACCGTTTTGCAGGCCGGTATGAGTCCTGCGCTCAAGGCGATTGTCGTTTGGCTCGTCGCCTCCGCCGTTATTGGGCTGGTCAGTCTGATCTTTGAGGTCGAATCGCTCAGCCAGCTGTCCGCGATCGTTATCCATGCCGTCTGCACGCTGTGCACCGCACTGGTGGCCGGAACCCTTCTCGACTACGGCGACGGCTCGTTTCCGCTGCTTCTCACGCGCATGCTGCCGGTCATCATCATTCTGTACGCGGCGATCCATCTCGTTTTCTTCCTCATCCGGCGCGACACTGTACACTCCATCAACGACAAATTATCCAACAAATAAGCACGCGACAGCTGCTGCTCTGGCGAGAGGTCAGAGCGGCGGCTGTTCGCATTATACGGTTGTTTGCGTGATATTCTCCCGCGTCTTTTTCCTCAGGAACAGCTTGCCAAACAGCCAGTGTGTAAATGGTGCGGCGGCAAACATGTTCCAGAAAAACGCCATGGGAAAGTTTTTAAGTACCGTACCCACCCAAATTGCAGGCAGCTGCACGACAGGCGCGCCAGCCAGTATGATGTTAAACAAAACGGAGGCTACCATGCTCATTGTCGGACACATGATGGCGACCGTTCCAGCCTGCCGCATCAGCCGGCAAAAATACGGATGATCTCTCTGCGGGTCACAATACTTTCTCATAAAACGTGCCCCCAGCCGGTTGCCCCACAGATTGGAAAAAACAAACACAAACACACCCATGTACAACGCCTCCATACATGCGTCCCAGAATACCATATTGGTCATACTGCTCAGTCCGCCCTGCTTTATGGCGATATTGTACACCTCCATGCCATATGCCATCGCATAAGACATGATGATACCGAACACAATCCCTTGCTTTTTTGTCGTCGGCATTTTAAAACCATCTCCTTTCTTCATGCGCCAATAATGCCGAAAAAAACAAAAAAGCGCATAATATCCGAAGATATCACACGCTTTGCAATCGCTCTTTAATTCGGCAGAACGGCTACACGATGATTATATTGTACGCATCATAAGTAAAAAAGTCAAGGAAAATTTGACGCGGACTTGCACGCCGCGCCCGTCTGCCGCCTATACTGCCAGCAGAGGTGAGTCGATGTTTTGTTGCAACTGCTTTGGGCTGGCGGCAGCAGCCTTCGGTCTGGGGCTGCTGCTCGCTTCCCTGCTTCCATCCTGTATTCTCGTGCCGCTGGCATCCATCGTCTTAATTGCGGGCGGCCTCATCCTTCATGTGCGCTGAAAGGAGTTTTCTCTATGAAGATCGTCGTCATCAAGAGTCCAAAACTGCTCGCCGGTATTCTGCGCAGTATCTTTGGCATCAAGAAAACCACCGAAGCGTAACGAGCGTCTCTGCCTGCGATGGTATGCGGCCTGTCCAAGCAAGCCGGAAAAGCGGAAGGGTATCAGCTGCCCTTCCGCTTTTCTATGCCGTTATTGCTCCACCTTGCACAAAAAATCCGCAACCTCATCATAGGTATGCACGATGCAATCGACCAGATCGCCGACCCAAAACGCACCGGTGCGGTCAGGATCAATGAGGATGATATAGCCGATGCCCGCCGCACGCGCCGCCTTTGCGCCTGCAATCGCATCCTCCATAACGATACAATGCGCAGGATCAACGTCAATCTGCCGCGCCGCGAGCAAATAGATATCCGGCGCAGGCTTCCCCGGAAAATTGCGGTCATTGCACACAATGGCACTGCGGTCAAACCATCTGCCCAGATCCAGCTGTTGAAAATAAAAATCCACACTGTCCGGGTGCGATGATGTCGCAATGGTAAACGGCACGTCCATTTGCCGTAGAATATCGAGTACATTTGGCAGTCCTTCGGCCAGGTGAAACACCTCGGGATGCTCCAGACATAGCCGCCGGTACGTCTCGCGCTTGCAGGCTAATAGTCGGTTCTGCTCCTGCTCCCCTATCTGGTCGCCCACATAATGCAGCAGGATCGCCCTGCTGGTGCGCCCGTTGGCCGACTGCAAAAAATCATCCTTTTGGATGTCGATACCACGCTCCTCCCGCAGTGTTTGCTTCCATGAATGATATTGCAGCTGTGTATCATACAGCATTGTTCCGTTAAAATCAAAAATCATTCCCATTTCTTTCATATCCTGACCTCCTCCATGTTACAGTATACCACAGCGCTTCGTCGGTTACAATCGTTGTTTTGTCGGCATATCTGTCCACTTCGCGCCATAGGATGAACAAACACCGATAAGGAGGACGTCCTATGGACCTGACTAAAAGCCGCCTGCCACTCAGCCGTTTGATCTTGGATACCTGGAACAACTATGAAGAAACCACCGATGCCATCGTTCCGGACACGTTCCCGGATATTTCCCGCATCGCCGCGGTCTACGGCAATCCGCAGCTCAAAGATGATACGCCGCAGTCCGACCGCGTGCTTATCTCCGGCAGTATTCGTATGACCGTGCTATATATTCCGGATGGCGGCGGCCCGCTGCGCCGGCTGGACATCCCGATCAGCTTTGCACATATAGAGGAGGCCGCCGGCATTCAGGAGGACAGCCATCTGTTTGTCACCTGCCGTGTGGTTGCGGCGGACGCGCACGTGATGAATTCACGCAAGCTGTCCGTAACCGCTACGCTATCGCTGTGCTGCCGTGTGTTCGTACCGGATACGGTCGAATTGACCGATGGCTTTGCGCAGGAGGATGAAAATCTTGAGCTGCTGACCTCTACACACACAGTCACCGTTCCCGTAAGTGTCTATCGCCGTGAATTCACATTGATGGAGGATCTCTCGCTGACAGACGGCAGGCGCTATACCGAGCTGTTTGCCCCGCGTGCCGAACTGCGTCTGTCCGACTGCCGCCTGATGAACGGCAAAGCGGTGCTCAAGGGCGATATCGCACTTCATTTGCTTGCTATGACACAGGAATCCTCGCTGGAAAATACCGATTGTGTTGTGCCGTTTACACAGATTTTTGAGGTCGGCGGCATGACAGACAATCAGCAGATCAGCGTGTGCTTTTCTATCCGGCATCTGGATGCGGAGCTGCGCGACGACGGCACGGTTTCGGTCGGTTTGGGCGCGGGTGTGCTACTCACCGCATTTGAAACGCATACGCTGCATCCCATTGCCGATGTCTATCATCTGCACCACCCTGTACATGTGGAAACCCATCCCGTAACTGTACCCGCATCTCATCCGATGGCTGAGCTGGGTTGCGAGGCATCCGAAACGCTGTCGGTCGGCATGAAGATCGCGCAGATCGCGGACGTGTCTGCTGTACTGGACACGCTGCTGCGCGAGCCGTCTCACACAGTGCTGCGCATGATGGTGTGCGTGGTCTACCGCTCGGACGACGGGGAATACTATTCCGTCCACCGCGCGGTATCCATGCCGCTCAGTCTACCAGAAGATGCGCAGGGCGTGACGGTCAACGGCATACAATGCCGTGCGACCGCAACGGTAAGCGGCGAGGATTCCATCCTACTATCGCTCAGCGGCAGATGCAGCCTGCTGTGCAATGAGCCGCTGCAATGGAACGATCTGTCCTCACTCTCCGTCGAGGAGGACGCAGACGCACGCTCCGTTGCGCCAGTATCTGTCATCCTGCGCTATGTCAACGAAGAGGAACGGCTGTGGGATATCGCCAAATGCTATCACACAACGGTAGAAGCTATCCGACAGGCCAACCATTTGGGCGCAGATCGTCTGAGCGCGCAGGAGCAAATGCTGCTTATCCCCGTTCAATGACAATGGAGGTGCAGAATGGAGCAAAAAGAGTTATATGAAAGCATCAGCCGGCGAACAGACGGCACAATTTATATCGGCGTAGTCGGCCCGGTGCGCACCGGCAAATCCACGCTCATCAAGCGATTTATGGAAACGCTCGTCCTTCCCAACATTGACAATGTATACCGCCGTGAGCGGGCAAAGGATGAGCTGCCGCAATCCGGCTCTGGTCGCACCATCATGACGGCGGAGCCAAAATTTGTACCGGAGGAAGCCGCGGAAATCGCGCTGAACGGCGACGGTAAATGCAAAGTGCGTCTGGTCGACTGCGTTGGCTATTTGGTGGACGGCGCATTGGGGCATATGGAAGAGGATGTACCGCGCATGGTATCCACGCCATGGAGCGATCAGCCGATTTCCATGGCGGAGGCCGCTGAATTAGGCACACGCAAGGTCATCACCGATCATTCCACAATTGGACTGGTTGTGACGACGGACGGCACAGTTACGGACATCCCGCGCGAAAGCTATCTGGAGGCGGAACAGCGCGTCATCCGCGAGCTGCAGGCGTTAAGCAAGCCATTCCTCGTCGTTGTCAATTCTACCGCGCCGCGGGGCACAGCCGCACAGGACATCTGCAACTCGCTGCGCGAGCAATACGACGTACAGGCAATTGCTGTTGACTGCCTGAACATTGACGCAGCACAGATGGAGGAAATTCTCAAGGCCGTGCTGTATGAATTTCCCGTGCGCGAGGTGGGCATTGTCCTTCCGCCATGGATTAATACGCTGCCCTCAAATCACCGCGTCAAGGAAGTTGTCTATGATGGCATTCGTGAACAGGCTGCGCACATCGGACGAATGCGCGATATGACAGCCTGTGCCGCGTCATTGGCACAGACCGAATACGTCTCAGACGCACAGGTGCTGTCGATGGATTTGGGTTCCGGCACAGTGCGGCTGGAAATGCGCATCCCGCAGGAAATCTTTTATGAGATCGCCGGAGAGCAGTCCGGGCTGCCCATCCGTGGAGAAGCCGATCTTATCCCGCTGCTCACCCGTCTGGCCAAAATCCAAAAGGAATTTCAACGCTTTGACGGCGCGCTGGCTCAGGTACGGCAAACCGGCTATGGCATCGTCATGCCGACCATTGACGAGCTGAAGCTGGAAGACCCGGAAATCGTCAAACAGGGCGGACGCTACGGTGTGCGCCTCAAGGCCTCTGCCCCATCCATCCACATGATCCGCGCCGATATCCAGACGGAGGTCTCGCCAATCGTCGGCTCGGAAAAACAGTCGGAGGATCTCGTGCAATATCTGCAATCAGAATTTGACGGCGCGCCCGACCGCATCTGGCAGACCAATATCTTTGGTAAATCGCTCAATGAACTGGTCAGCGAGGGCCTTTCAACCAAGCTGACGCGCATGCCGGACGAGGCGCGCAGCAAATTGCAGGAAACGCTCCAACGCATCATCAACGAAGGCTCGGGCGGCTTAATCTGCATCATCCTATAATGTCTTCACGGGCAGTGTACCTCGTATGCTGTCCGTGTTTTCACGTGCATTTGTGCGCCACCGAGGGACATTTTATACATCCTTCTTTCTCCTGCGTACAAATTCAAAAGGGGTCGCAAAACGCTTGTTTTCTCTGGACAAAACCGCTATTTTGTATCATAATATGGTAGTAAACACACAAGAAAAGGAGACGCTTTTTATGAAATATATCATTGTTTTAGGCGACGGAATGGCAGATGAGCCGCTGGAGGCCCTCGGCGGAAAAACACCCATTGAGCAGGCCAATACGCCAATGCTGGATATGCTCGCGCCGCGCTCTGAGATCGGTATGGTACATACCATTCCGAACGGCATGAAGCCGGGCAGCGACACGGCGAATCTTGCCGTCCTCGGCTACAACCCGCGCAAATATTATTCCGGCCGTTCGCCGCTTGAGGCGCTGAGCATCGGCGTTAATATGAAGCCGACGGACATTGCACTGCGCACCAACATCGTCACGCTGAGCGAGGGCAGCATGCCGTTTGAACAGCGCACAATCATTGACCACAGTTCCGGAGAAATATCCACGGAAGATGCCGCTGTGCTCATTGAAGCAGTGAAAAAGGAATTCCAAACGGAAACATATCAGTTCTATGTCGGCACGAGCTACCGTCATCTGCTCATTTGGGATCACGGCGAGGTCATTGATCTGGCACAGCCGCATGACCATCTGGGTGAGGTTATCGGACCATATCTGCCAGCCGATCCGGTTTTACTTGACATGATGCGCCGCAGCTATGATATTCTCAATAACCATCCCATCAACGTCGCGCGCGCCGAAAAGGGGCTGAATAAGGCAAATTGTCTGTGGTTCTGGGGCGCAGGCACGCGTCCGGCTCTGTCCTCATTCAAAGAAAAAACCGGAAAATCCGGCGTCATGATCTCCGCTGTCGACCTGCTCAAGGGCATTGCCGTCGGCGCAGACATGCAGGTCATCAACGTCGAGGGCGCAACCGGTTCACTGCATACCAACTACGAGGGCAAGGCGATGGCCGCGGTGAACGCGCTTCTGGGCGGCAAGGATTTCGCCTATATTCATGTGGAAGCGCCGGACGAAATGGGGCATCAGGGCAGCGTGGAGAAAAAAATCCAGTCAATTGAAAATCTGGACAGCCGCGTCATCCGCGTCGTCTATGACGAGATGAACAGGGCCGGCGCAGCGTTCCGCATGCTGGTCATGCCGGATCACCCGACCCCGATCCGCTGCCGCACGCACACATCCGACCCGGTTCCCTACCTGCTGTATGACAGCACGACGGCTGTAACCGACGGCCCACAGGTGTACAACGAGGCCGCAGCCCGCGCGAGCGGCAAGCTGGTGGAAGAAGGCTATACGCTGATTGACCACTTGCTGGAGGTGTAAGCGTAATCCGCACAGAAACAATTGAATTTTGCGCAAAATAAGCGGCTGTCCAATCGGCAGCCGCTTTGCTGTGTGTGGAATCGTGTGGGACATCTCCGCTCACTCGATGTATTTATATCCGCCAAACATGGTCTTTTTGTAATGGCTAGTTCCTTTTCAATGATCTCTCGATAGCCGCCATCCTGAATGGAAGCGCGCACCTTCTGCAAGGCGTCGACCGCTGCATTCAAATCCACACGAACCGCATTGGGAAGTCCCAAGCGGTATATTGTGGACAGATTCACCGCCGCTGCCGCATAAACGAGTTCTTCTTCCGCCGTTTCCCCCCAGATAGTGCGAATCGTCCGTCTCGATCAAGCGCAGTTCTTCATATGCCGCTTTGAGATTGTCCGTCTGTTTCGACTGATCGAACAGACAAACGCCATACAGCAGTTGCTGATACATCCCCTTAAATACGGCCGCCGTGTCCGGCAATACTTGTATAAACTAGGCTTAAAAGGCGAAGTATATGCAAAAGAAAAAACCAGTAACAGCTCTGTCACTGGTCTTAGATGGTACGCCCCAAAAGCTCTTACGTAAGAATGCGGGGGTGTCTGTCGTGGTCAAGCGGTAGCCGGAGGGTAATTAATGCATACCGTCACAAACAAAGGACTCGCACAAGCGGGATTCCTTCGTTGGTCCGCCAGATACGAGTCCTTGTATTAGTATGATTGGACCGCCGTGACCAATCGGTTACGGTGGTGTGAGGCCGCAGCCTCCCGCTGATTTGCGTGCTTAATTTACCAGATAGACATCCGCGTACTTGACGCCATAGCGATTTGCAACCGCTTCGCTTTCGACAAAGATGTCAATGCGTTTGTTTTTGATCGCGCTGCCGCGATCCTCTACAACATACGTTCCCCAGCCTTCAATATAAACGGTAGAATACATCGGAAGCAGAGAGGTGTCCGCCGCAATCGTGTGGTTGACCTGCGGTGATCTGCCAGAGGCCGTCTCTGTGTCTCCCGCGTAGAAGGTCAGCTTGAAGTTGCCCATATAGGTCATGTCGCTGGAGCTGTTGCTGGAATTGCCAGAGCTGTCGGAATCGTCAGACGGCGTGGAAGCAGTGGTTTTTTTCGTCGCATACGATGCCGCGCTGCCGCCGGAGGACAAGTAGCTGCTGTAAACATAACCGGTCTTGCCGTTTGCAGAAATCTTCGTCCAGTTGCCGGAGGTTCCGAGCGAGGTAACGCTCTGTCCCTTCTTAAGGACGGTGACGACACTATAATCATTGCCTGCGCCCGCGCGTACATTGACGCTGGTGCTTGCGGTCACGTTGGCGGCAAATGCACCCGCTGTAACGGTCGCGGTCAGCAGAACGCCGGTCGCTGCGGCAATAACAATCTTCTTTAACTTCTGAAACATAGTATGTAACTCCTTTTCAATCGTGTTTGTGGCTTCGCGTATCAATTTGTTACGTTTATGTAATCTTTCTGTAACCTATCATACAGCACGCGGCATGATTTGTCAAATCAAAATTTCGCTTTTGGAACATTTTCAGCCGAAGTGCACAATAAATGTGCTGTAAAATTGGCATATTTATCAGAACAAATGAAAAAATCGTCAAAAAAAGACAGTTTGGAGGGAAAATGCATCCCATTCCAGGCAATGTCACTTAGTTAGCAACTAGGCGGCGTTGCCACATCCCAGCAATGACGGC
>CAZEMM010000075.1:0-9758 GCA_964513445.1 uncultured Butyricicoccus sp.
GACACGGGGATTTTCAGTCCCCTGCTCTACCGACTGAGCTACAGAGGCAAATCTGTCAGACAACAAGTGATAGGATATCACGTTGTCGTCAGATTGTCAAAAATACATTTGAAAGGATGCTTGATTCCCCAGGCAAATCCTTACAATCGTTAAAAAAGTTCATTTCGTTCCATCATCCGCAGACAACGGAACGAAACGGACACAATGGCGACCCGGATCGGGCTCGAACCGACGACCTCCAGCGTGACAGGCTGGCGTTCTAACCAACTGAACTACCGGGCCATTGGTGGAAGTTACAGGGCTCGAACCTGTGACCCTCTGCTTGTAGGGCAGATGCTCTCCCAGCTGAGCTAAACTTCCATACCGTCCAGCGACTATTATAGTATAATCGCTGAGGGATTATTTGTCAACACCTTTTCCGAAAAATTTGTTGAGATTGCAAATTGTTCTTTTCTGTATAAAAACGGCGAAAATCAGGGGGTTTTCCCTCACTTTCCCGTTTCTAGGTTGCTGCCTCAAGCAATACGTCAATATCCTCCCGCGTCAGCTTATATGCCTTATCGCAGAATTGGCAGGTCACCTCAATCCCGTCCTCTTCATCGCGCAGACGTGTGAGCTCATCCCTGCCGAGACTGATGAGCGCGCGTGTCACCTTGGCATGTGAACAGCCGCAGCGGTAGCAAACGGGCACACGCGCAAGAAACTCCACATCGAAGCCATCCAACACAGCATGAGCGATGTCCTCAAGAGACAACCCGCGCTCCAGCATGGTCGTCATCGCGCCTGCCTGTGCGATGTTCTGCTCCAGCCGCGTGATATCTGCATCCGTCGTGCCCGGCATCAGCTGGACAATATAACCGCCCGCCTGCCTGACGCTCTGATCGGTATCCACCAGCACGCCGAGTGCAACAGCGGAGGGAATCTGTTCACTCTCCGCAAAATATTTGGTGACATCCTCTGCAATTTCGCCGTTATGCAGTGCGGTCGTGCCGGTAAACGGTTTGCCAACACCGATGTCCTTGATGACCATCAGATAGCCGCGTCCAACGCCGCCGCCCACATCCAAATGGCCGTCCGGCTTGAGTGGCAGCTCCACCGCCGGATTTTGCAGATAGCCGCGCACACAGCCGTCACAATCACCCACAGCGGTAATCGTACCCAAAGGGCCATTGCCCTTGATTTGCAGCGTCACAGAGCCGTTGTCGTCCTTCAATTCCCGTCCCATCATCGAAGCGGCAGTCAGGGTGCGTCCCAATGCCGCCGTTGCCAGCGGCAGCGTGCGATGAATCTGACGGGCGCGTTCTACGATATCCGTCGTGCGCACAGCGGTGAATTTTATTTCAGCATCGCGGCAAATCGCGCGAATCAATGTTTCACTCATGTTTTTCCCTCATTTCATCGGTGACCAGCCGGATGCGGTCATCGTGTTTTTCTGCCTGATTGGCACGCGCAATAAAAAAGATGCGCTCTTCTCCTGCCTCCGGCGCGTGATCGGACAGCTCGCCGCGCAGCTCAATGTCAACAAAGCCCGCCTGTTCCAGCATATCGCGCAGTTGTTCCACTTCATAAATACACTCTGCATGGTGCTCCTGATAGCGGTTCCATGCATCCGTTTCATTGCGCTCAAAGATATCAAAATCATAATGACACAGATCGTCCGTATCAATATATGCCTGCCAGCAGCAAAAGACATCCTCATCCTCACGCACAAAGCTCTGTCCATCAATGCGCTTGAGCTTATCCCGCGTATTGATATCAAAAATAAACAGCGCGCCGGGCATCAAAAACAGCTGCACGCGGCGAAATGCCTCGCGCAGAATGTCCGGATCGGTCACATAATTGATGGAATCCAGACAGCAGACGCATGCGTCGATGGTGCCGTATAAATCCAGCTCCTGCATCGGCTGATGCAGAAATACCGGGCGGTTTTCTCCCATGTCGCAGCATGTTTCCATGGCGATCATCAGCATGTCCTCCGATTGGTCTGCACCAATCATCTCATAGCCACGCTGGGCCAGTATACGCGTGAGTGAGCCGGTGCCGCACGCCAAATCCAATATAATATGTGGCTGCTGCTGTTTTTCCGCAAAAATACGCTCAAAAAAATCCGCCCACCGTTCGTATGGTACATCATCGGTGAAGCGGTCATAGTATTCCGAGAGCAATGCGTACTCTGCGTATTCACTCATGTTCATCCGTTCCCTTCATGCGGTCAATGGCCGCGCGATAGCCATCCGAGCCATAGGTCAGACATTTGTTGACACGGCTGATAGTTGCTGTGGATGCGCCGGTCTCATGGGCAATATCACTGTAAATGCGCCCCTCATCCAGCATTTTTGCAACCTGAAAACGCTGCGCCATGGCGCGCAGCTCACTGATCGTGCACAGATCCTCAAAAAAATTGCTACATTCCTCTGCATCACGCAGATTCAGAATGGCGCAAAACAAATCATCCGTCGCCTTTCCGCGGAGCTTGCTGTTCATGCGCATTACGCCTCCCTGTCCTGTTCTTCCCTCATTGTATCACGATAACACAGGAAAGTAAACAAAAATTGACCCGCAACAGGCGCACCATTTTCCATACAGTGCACCTGTTGCAGCAGCCTTCGTTATACTGTCATTTTACAAATTACAGCTGTGCCAGCGTCTTGTTCAGGCACTGGTTAATCATCTTCGGATTGCCCTTGCCCTTGGATGCCTTCATGCACTGACCGACCAGGAAGCCGACGACATTCTTCTTGCCGTTTTTATAGTCCTCAACCGACTTCGGATTCGCCGCAATGACCTCATCGACCAGCTTCTGAATCGCGCCCTCGTCCGAGACCTGCTTGAGTCCCAGCGCCTCTACGATCTCATCTACCGTCTCATCCGTCTCAAACAGACGAATCAGCACCTTTTTGCCCGCGTTGCCGGAGATGACATTCTTCTCAATCAGCTCGATCATGTCGACCAGCTTGGCAGCCGTCAGTCTGGTGTCGCCCAGCTCCAGCTGCTTGTCGTTCAGATACTTGGAGATATCGGACAAAATCCAGTTTGCAATCGCCTTGGCATCCACACGGCCCATTGCCGCGCCCTCATCCAGCAGACACGCCTTTTCAAACGAATCGGACAGAATGCGTGCCTCCTTCGGCTGCAGGCCGATATCCTTGATATAGCGCGCATAGCGCGACTGCGGCAGCTCCGGAATCTCTGATTCAATCTGACGCATCCATTCATCGTCAATTTCAACCGCGACCAAATCCGGATCGGGGAAATAGCGATAATCCTGCGCGTCCTCCTTGGTACGCATGACCAGATTCTTGACCTTGGAGTCATCCCAACGGCGCGTCTCCTGAATGATGGTTCCGCCATCCTCCAGCACCTCGATCTGACGCGCGACCTCATAATCAATCGCGCGGACAGCCGCCGAGAACGAGTTGATGTTCTTCATCTCAACACGCGTGCCCAGCTCCTCCGTGCCATACGGACGGACGGAAACATTGACGTCACACCGAATGGAGCCTTCCTCCATACGGCAGTCACAAATCTGCAAATAGGACAGCGTGGTCTTAATCGTCTCCAAAAACTCCTTTGCCTCGGCAGAGGAATGGATATCCGGGCGCGTAACCATCTCGATCAGCGGCACGCCGCAGCGGTTAAAGTCGACGACCGTGCCCTCGCCCTCATCATGCAACAGCTTGCCCGCATCCTCCTCAAAATGAATGCGTTCAAAGCGCACGCGCTTTGGCTCGCCGTCCACCTCAAAATCGACATAGCCGTCCTCACAGATCGGCACATCAAACTGCGAGATCTGATACGCCTTCGGTAGGTCGGGATAGAAGTAATTTTTTCGGTCGGACTTGCACAGCTGGTTAATACGGCAATGCGTCGCAACGCCCATCTTTGCCGCATAGTGCACGACCTGCTTATTCAGTACCGGCAGTGCCCCCGGCTGACCGGTGCACACCGGGCACACATGTGTATTAATTTCCGCGCCAAACGCGGTAGAACAGCTGCAAAAAATCTTGGATTTGGTGGAAAGCTCGGCATGAACCTCCAAACCGATCACTGGCTCGTATCTCATCGTTGTTCTCCTCCCTTACAGCGCCGCCATAATGTTGGACAGGCCGGACGCCTTTTCATATGCCAGACCGGCATTTACCAGCCGCTGCTCGCCAAAACGCGGGCCGATGAGCTGCATGCCGATGGGCAGCTTTGCGCAATCAAAGCCGCACGGCTGAACCAATGCCGGCAGTCCCGCAATATTGACTGAGACCGTGCAGATATCGCCCATGTACATCTGAAGCGGATCGGCGGTCTTTTCACCGATCTTGTAGGCGGTTGTCGGCGCAACCGGCGTCAGGATGACATCCACCTGCTCAAACGCCTTGGCATAGTCCGCGCGGATCGCACGCTGTGCCGCGCGCGCCTTTTTGTAATAGGCATCGTAATAGCCGGAGGACAGCACATAGGTGCCGAGCATGATACGACGCTGCACCTCAGCGCCGAATCCCTCGCTTCTTGACTTGACGTACAGATCAATCAGACCGTCAAAGTCCTTCGCGCGATAGCCGTACTTCACACCGTCAAAACGCGCCAGATTGGAGGACGCCTCCGCAGAGGACAGGATATAGTAGGTCGGCAGCGCGTATTTGGACAGCGGCAGGGAAATTTCGACGATCTCCGCGCCCAGCTGCTTGTAGGTCTCCGCAGCAGCCAGCACAGCCTTGCTGACCTCCTCGGAAATGCCTTCTCCGAAATATTCCTTCGGCAAGCCGATCTTCATGCCCTTTACATCCGCCTGCAAGCCGGCCGTCACGCTGTCATAGCTGCGCGGCACGCTCGTGGAGTCGTGCGGATCATATCCCATCAGCACATCCGCCAGCATCGCGATATCCGCCACACAGCGGCCAAGCGGGCCGATCTGATCGAGGGACGACGCGAAGGCGATCAGGCCGTAGCGCGATACGGTGCCGTAGGTCGGCTTCATACCGACAACGCCGCAGAACGAAGCCGGCTGACGAATCGAGCCGCCGGTATCCGAGCCGACGGAGATGGCGACCTCACCAGCCGCAACACAGGCCGCAGAGCCGCCGGAGGAGCCGCCGGTCACGCAGTCCAGATTGTGCGGATTGCGCGTGGTCTGCAGCGCGGAATTTTCACAGGAGGAGCCCATTGCAAACTCGTCCATATTGACCTTGCCGGTAACGATCAAGCCCGCGTCGTTGAGCTTCTGTGCCGCCGTCGCTTGATACGGCGGGATAAAATTCTCCAGCATCTTGGAGGCACAGGTGGTGCGCACGCCCTTGGTACAGATGTTATCCTTGACGGCAACCGGTACGCCGGCAAGCGCGGACAGCGTTTCGCCCGCCGCGCGCTTTTGGTCGATCGCAGCGGCAGCCTCCAGCGCACAGTCGCGCACCTGTGTGATATATGCGCCGACCTTGTCCTCCACCGCGTCCGCGCGGGCAAATGCCGCCTTTGTCAGCTCGACCGAGCTGACCTCTTTATTGCGCAGCATAGCCGAGAGCTCGGCTGCTGTTTTCTGGTATAGTTCCATTGTGTTGCCTCCCTTATTCTACGACACGCGGTACGCTGACGCCGCCGCATTCTACGCTCGGCGCATTGGCCAGAATCGCTTCCTTATCCTCCGACTGCACCGGCACATCCTCGCGCATCGCGTTCTTGCGATCGGTATCAATCACATCCGTGATATCGCCCAAATCCAGCTCCTGCAGCTGATCGACCATGCCGACGATGCTCTGCATATCCTCCGCGATCTTGTCAAAGCCCTCGCCCTGCGGATCCAGACGCGCCAGCTTCGCGATATATTCGACATTTTCTCTGGTAATAGCCATTGTTATTCCTCCTGTATCAAATCCTGAAATTCCTGCTCGGTCAGAACCGGAATCCCAAGCTCATTTGCTTTTTTCAGCTTGTTGCCCGCGTTTTCACCGGCGACAACATAGGTCGTTTTTTTCGATACCGAGCCGGAGGCGCGCCCGCCCAACCGTTCGATGAGCTCTGTCGCCTGCTTGCGCGTAAACAGCGTGAGCGTGCCGGTCAGCACAATGGTCTTTCCGGCAAGCACATCGCTGACCACCGTCTTTTCACCGGTAAAATTAACGCCCAGCTCGCGCAGCCGCGCGATTAAATGCTGGGACTGCCGCTGCTCGCGCCACTCGACAATGGCTTTCGCGGTCGCGCCGCCGATGTCGCGTACCTCTGTCAGCTGCTGCTCGGTTGCCTCCAAAACAGCGTCGAGCGAGCCAAAGGTGCCGGACAGGACTTTCGCCGCCTTTTGTCCAACATGCCGGATGCCAAATGCAAACAGCAGACGCGACAGGTCGTTTCGCTTGGAGCGCGCGATCGCCGCGACGAGGTTTTCCGCCGATTTCTGTCCCATGCGCTCGAGCGGCGCAATCTCCTCCTCTGTCAGCGTATACAGATCGGCGGCGGAACGCACGAGCTGTGCATCAATGAGCAGCTGCAGCACCGCTTGTCCGCAGCCGTCAATGTCCATCGCATCGCGCGAGACAAAATGCATCAGATTGCGCAGCAGCTGCGCTGGGCATTCCGCGCCCGTGCAGCGTATCGCCGCCTCTTCTTCATCCTCAAATACCGGCGCGCCGCATACCGGACATACCGTCGGCATTTGATACGGCACGCTGTCCGCCGGACGCTTGTCCGGCACATAGCCCAAAATCTCCGGGATGATCTCGCCCGCCTTGCGCACACGCACCGTATCGCCGATGCGCACATCCTTTTCGCGGATAAAATCGCGGTTGTGCAGCGTCGCACGGCTGACTGTCGTGCCGGCCAGCCGGACGGGGTCGAGCACAGCATTCGGCGTCAGCACACCGGTGCGTCCGACCGTGATGACGATATCGCGCAGTACCGTTTCCTTGATCTCCGGCGGGTATTTATAGGCGGATGCCCAGCGCGGATATTTCGCCGTCGAGCCGAGCGCGCGCCGTCTGGCAAAGTCGTTGACCTTGACCACCGCGCCGTCGATGTCAAAATCCAGCTCGCCGCGGCTGTCGCCCATGCGCACAATTTCCTGTTCGATGCGCGCCGGGTCGGTATACACCGGATAGCGCGGCGATACAGGAAAGCCGAGCTTTCCGAGATAATCCAGTGCCTGCACGTGCGAGGTAAGCGGCAGCTCGTCGCTGTTCTGAATATTAAAGCAAAAGATAGAAAGCCGGCGCGCCCGTGTCACCGCACTGTCCAGCTGACGCAGCGAGCCCGCCGCCGCATTGCGCGGATTGGCAAGCAACGGCTGACCGTCCAGCTCGCGCTGTGCGTTGATCTCGTCAAAAACGGACCGGCGCATATATACCTCGCCGCGCACAATCAATGTCGGCGGCGCATCCTTTAGCACCTTGGGAATATCCGCAATCGTGCGCAGGTTGTCTGTCACATCCTCGCCCGTGACGCCGTCGCCGCGCGTCGCGCCGCGCACAAAAATGCCGTTTTCATATTCCAATGAGACGGACAAACCGTCGATCTTGTATTCTACAACGTATTCCTCCGCCTGCGCCCGTGTATAGAACTCTGCAAGCTCGTCAAAGGAAAATACATCCTGCAAGCTCTCAAGCGGCCACGGATGCGTGACAGACGAGAATTTATCCGACACGCTGCCGCCCACCTGATGGGTCGGGGAATCCGGTTCATCCAGCTCGGGATATTCCCGCTCCAGCGTCTCCAACGCGCGCAGCATACGGTCATATGCAAAGTCGGAAATCTCCGGCGCATCCTCATCATAATACTTTTTATTGTGGTAGCGCAGGGCCTCACGCAGCGACGCGGCCTGCTGTGCCAATTCCATTTGTTTCACCTCTCTGCAAAACCAATCAAACATACATTTTATTATAACAAAAATATGCCGAGAGGGAAAGAGAAACATGCATGTTTTCCATTTTTTCCGCTTTTTTGTAACAAGTCCTTGATTCTCTGCTGTACTTTCGACAGAAATTGACCGCTTTTGCGCATTAATCCGCGCTAGACGCAACCAGCGGCACCTTGCCGACGATAACCGTTTCCTCCAGCGGGTATTCCGCCGATATCGTAAGCGGCTGGGAACAGCCGAGTAGCTGGATGGAATAGTCCGCGTTGACCCGGATGGACAGCGTGTACAGCGTTTGGTTGATGCCTGCGTCGGAAAAATCAGACTGTGTTTCCGCCGTCACACAGCCGAGCGAGGTCACGCCGAACGACAGCCTGGGTCCGACGCCCGCCAGATACTGCGGGTCCAGCAGCGTGCCGACAGCGACAGAAGTGCGCGCCGTTTCCAGCGCTCCGATCTCATCATATACGCGCCGGACGATGTCCGTGCGCAGCTGATTGAGCGCAGCGGCATCGGTTGTCAGCGTCGTCACCTGACCGGTCGAGTCGGTCTGAAGCACGCCGACAGGCAGCGTCTGCGCTGTACATGACTGTACGGCCTGTTCCATTGCGGTCGTTGTATAATACTGCACATAATTGGCCGCATACTCCGCCAGCCTCGGACGAACAAACAGCATCAGCGCTGCCGGGAGCAGCACAGCAGCCGCACAAACTGCCCAAACCGCCCAACCGATTCCCCCGTTTTTATGCCGTATGCGGCGCCGCGCCAACACGGTTTGCAGATGCAGTCCCATATCCGCCTCCCCTTTCGACCGAAAGCAGAATATGCACGCCATATGCAATTGGTTCCTTTTGTTTACGTGAAAAGGAGCACCCGTCAGACGGATGCTCCCTCGAATCTCATTCTATGCAATTACTCGTCGTCCTGGCTCAGCAGAGCGCGGATAGACAGCGAAACCTTCTTCTTCTCGGTGTCGATATCGATGATCTTTGCCTCGACCTCTTCGCCGATCTGCAGAACCTCATCCGGCTTTGCAATACGGCGATTTGCGATCTGAGAAATATGAATCAGGCCGTCAACACCCGGGATGATCTCAGCGAACGCACCGAACGGCATAAACTTCAGAATGCGGACGGTCGCTACATCGTTGATCTCGTAGTTGGTGGTGAATACATTCCACGGATTATCCTCCGGGCGCTTGTAGCCCAAGGAGATCTTTTTGTTCTCGCGATCCAGACCGATGACATATACGTTGACGGTATCGCCGACATTGACAACCTCGGACGGATGCTTGATGCGACCCCAGGACAGCTCGGAGATGTGGATCATGCCGTCCACGCCGCCGATATCAACAAATGCGCCGTAGGAGGTCAGGGACTTGACAGTACCGGTGTACTCGTTGCCGACTTCGATCTCAGCCCATACCTTCTCCGCAGCTGCGCGGCGCTCCTCCTGGATGACCGAACGGATGGAGCCGACAACGCGCTTTCTCTGGCGGTTGATCTCGGTGATGCGGAAACGCGCAACCGTGCCGACCAGCTGGCCAAGCGGCTGACCCTTCGGAATTCCCGTCTGAGAAGCCGGAATAAAGACGCGAACGCCAAATGCACTCGCGACGACGCCGCCCTTGTTCTCCTCGCTGACCTTGCCCTCGATGATGGTCTTTTCTTCCTTGGCAGCCTCGATGGACTCCCAGCCCTTCATCTGGTCAACGCGCTTCTTGGACAGGACAATCGTACCCTCCGCATCGTTGACGCGGACAACAACAGCCTCGATCTCATCGCCAACATGAATGCTCTCCTCCGCATTGAAAGACGGATCGTCGGAAAGCTCATGCATTGGAATGTAAGCGGCGTGCTTGACACCCAGATCAACGTGTACCTCGTTCTGCGAAATCTTCAGAACGGTACCGGTTACCTTATCTCCTGTA
>CAZEMM010000076.1:0-9663 GCA_964513445.1 uncultured Butyricicoccus sp.
CTTGTGGCCGATCATATCCTCGGTTACATATACCGGAACGTGCTTGCGGCCGTCATGCACGGCAAAGGTGTGACCAACGAATTCCGGGAAAATTGTAGATGCACGGGACCAGGTCTTCAGAACCTTCTTTTCACCGGTCTCGTTGAGTGCGATAACGCGCTTCATCAGCTCGGGAGCCACAAAGGGGCCCTTCTTAACGCTTCTGGACATTCTCTGTGTCTCCTTTCTTACTTACTGTTGCGGTGTCTTACGATCTGCTTCTCGGTGCGAGCCTTGGCCTTTCTGGTCTTATAGCCCAGAGCCGGCTTGCCCCACGGGGTCACCGGACCCGGACGGCCGATCGGGCTCTTGCCCTCGCCGCCGCCGTGCGGATGGTCGCACGGGTTCATAACCGAACCGCGGACGGTCGGGCGGATGCCTAGGTGACGGGTCTTGCCGGCCTTGCCGATCTTGCGGTTGCTGTAATCGACATTGCCAACCTGACCGATGGTCGCCTTGCAGCCAAGGCGGATATAGCGGTACTCGCCAGACGGCAGACGGACGGTTGCCATACCGTTCTCTTTCGCCATCAGCTGTGCAGCGCCGCCCGCGGAGCGGACCAGCTGCGCGCCCTTGCCCGGGTACAGCTCAATGTTGTGGATGACGGTACCGACCGGAATGTTCTCGATCGGCAGGCAATTGCCCGGCTTGATGTCCGCCCCAGCAGAGCTTACAACCACGTCGCCGACCGAGAGACCCTGCGGCGCGATGATGTATCTCTTCTCGCCGTCCTCGTACTGTACGAGCGCGATGTTTGCGGAACGGTTCGGATCGTACTCCAGCGTCAGGACGGTCGCATTCATGTCCATCTTGTCGCGCTTGAAGTCGATGATTCTATACTTCTGCTTATTGCCGCCGCCGTGGTGACGGACGGTGATTCTGCCATAGCTGTTTCGGCCTGCGTGCTTCTTCTTCGGTGCGAGAAGGCTCTTCTCAGGCTTGACCTTGGAAAGACCGCTGTAGTCTACAACGGACATATTGCGTCGAGACGGGGTCGACGCGGTATAGGTCTTTATCGGCATAATTTTCAACTCCTTTAAACGATTTCAAACGAGCGCCGCGCAGCGCGGCGCATCCTGGTTCCCGCTGATCGGGATGCGGCTGTGCGCCTTAGAGCATACCCTCAAAGATCTCGATCTGCTTGGAATCGGCCGCCAGCGTGACGATAGCCTTTTTCTTCGCCGGCGTCTTGCCTGTGTGAACGCCCATTCTCTTCCATTTGCCCGGAATCTTTATGGTGTTGACGGAAACGACCTTGACGCCGAAGATCTCCTCTACGGCCTTCTTGATCTCAACCTTGTTTGCGTCAATCTGTACCTCAAAAACGTACTTATTGTCTCCAATGCCGGACATCGAACGCTCGGTGATGACCGGCTTCTTGACGATATCGTAAGCCGATTTCATTATGCGTACACCTCCTCGAGCTTTTCGACCGCTGCCTTGTCGATGATGAACTTGTCAGCGTTCAGAATGTCGTATACGTTCAGCGTTGTGACGATTGTCGTGCGGACGCCCGGGATGTTTGCCGCGGACTTGACGACATTCTTGCGAACCTCCGGTGTGACGACCAGGCTCTTGCCTGTGGAATCGACGCTCTTGAGGAAGGCCGCAAACGTCTTGGTCTTGATCTCGCTCATTTCCAGACCGTCTACTACAATGATCTCGCCGGCAGCCGCCTTTGCGGACAGTGCGGAGAGCAGCGCCAGACGACGGGTCTTCTTGGTCAGCGAGTAGTTATACGATCTCGGCTTCGGACCGAGTGCGACGCCGCCGTGGGTCCACTGCGGCGCACGGATGGAACCCTGACGGGCGCGACCGGTGCCCTTCTGGCGCCACGGCTTGATGCCGCCGCCGCGTACCTCAGTACGGGTCAGGGTGGACTGGGTGCCCTGTCTCTGGTTTGCAAGATAGTTCTTGACAGCAGCATGAAGGACAGCTTCGTTCGGCTCAATGCCGAATACGGAAGCGCTCAGCTCCATCTCTCCGGTCTTTGCACCGGTCATATCATATACTGCTACATTAGGCATGATGTATCCTCCTTTCCCTTACTCAGGCGTTCTTGACGGTATTCTTGAGGAACACGATTCCGCCCTTCGGGCCGGGAACAGCGCCGCGGACCGCGATCATGTTCATCTCAGGATCAACCTTAACAACGTCCAGATTCTGTACGGTTACCTGCTCGTTGCCCATCTGTCCAGGCATCATTTTGCCCTTAAAGATACGGGACGGATCGGAGCAGGAACCCATGGAGCCCTGATGTCTGTGCATCGGGCCTGCGCCGTGGCTCATCGGGGAGCGATGCGCGCCAAAGCGCTTGATGGTGCCAGCGTAGCCCTTGCCCTTGCTGATGCCGGTGATATCTACGCTGTCGCCCTCGGAGAATACGTCAGCCTTGAGTACATCGCCCAGGTTGTAGGACGACATGTCGTCAAGACGGAATTCCTTGAGGTACTTCTTTACAGCCTCGCCGGCCTTCTTCAGATGACCGAGCTGCGGCTTGTTGAGCTTGCGCTCCTGAACGTCGGCAAAACCGAGCTGTACTGCGTTGTAGCCTTCTTTTTCCTCTGTCTTGATCTGTGTGACAGAGCACGGGCCAGCTTCGATTACGGTAACCGGAATTACCTTGCCGTCAGCGTCGAAAATCTGGGTCATGCCGATTTTCTTGCCGATGATTGCCTTTTGCATTTGTTTTTCCTCCTTACAGGTTATTGGTTGATGCGCGGCTCCCGCTCACCAACTTGACCTTGCCGCTCTGCGCGGCCCAGGCTAATTAAAGCTTAATCTCAATCTCAACGCCAGCCGGCAGGTCGAGGGTCATAAGGGTCTCAACCGTGTTCTTGCCTGCGTTCATGATGTCGATCAGTCTCTTGTGGGTACGGCGCTCGAACTGCTCGCGGCTGTCCTTGTACTTGTGTACCGCACGAAGAATGGTAACAATCTCGCGCTCGGTCGGCAGCGGAATCGGGCCGGAAACCTTCGCGCCAGTGCGCTTGGCCGCCTCCACGATCTTCTCGGATGCCTGATCGATCAGCGAATGATCATAAGCCTTCAGTCTGATTCTGATCTTTTCTGCGTTAGCCATTTGTGTTTTCCTCCTCGAACACACTATAATAATAGGTCCTCGCGTTCGGAGAGAAACTGCAACCCATCCGTGTGTATCACCTCTGGGCATAACAAAAACCGGACAAAACAGTGTTATAGTTTAGCGATCCGGCTGGAATGCACCGCAGTGGTTCCTACCGTCGGCTTACCAGCGCACGCGCTGGCAGTCCCGAGCTTACATGGGAACATACCGGTGTTGATTAGCAGTTGTCTCAACCGCCCGATTGTCGGACATACTCCGCCGAAGTTACCTGCTCACCGCAGCAATCTCCGGCATCATCGCCCACCCGCTTTCGCGAGTGCTTCTATATCTTATAACAGTTTTCCGGCAAAGTCAAGAAAATATTCGCTGATTTTTCGGATTTTTCCGCAATTTATTTATGATTTTAGCGCAATGTGTGCGCACACGCTTTGGGGCGCCGCGCGCGTCACGCAACTTGCACAAAGAAGCGCATCCGGTGCGCATCCCGCTTTGTGTAAGCTGCGCGGCACGCCGTGCGCCGTGCTCACTGATGCAAAATTATAATCAAACCCCGCTGTGCGTCGGGCGAAATAACGATTTGATTGTTCTCCACCGCTTCCATCTCATAGCCGATGGACTCCAGACCCTCAATCAGCTTCTGCACCAGGCTGATATCGTTGGTCACAGCATAGTATTCCACACTGTTCTCGTCATCTCCCGCGATCAGCTCAACTGACTCGGACAGCTCCGGCAGGCCGGTTTCTCCCGTCGCTGCCAGCACAAACGCATAGCTCTCCGCCGTGACAGCATCCGGAATGCTCAGCGTCTCCGACAGATCAATATGTCCGGCGGATGACGCGCTGCCCGTCTGTGTGTACGCATCGGCGTTCGAGGTGTTTACAAACAGCCCGCCGAGCACGCCGCTGCAGATCAGCACCAGAAAACACGCCACAACCGTCAGGCCAAGGGCAAACAGCTTCCTCGACGTCCTTACACGCCGCGACTGTAAATGCTCCGCCTGCCACTGCGCCCTCTCAACGATCTTTCCGCGCAGCTCCTCCGGCGGCCGCTTTTCCTGCATGTGCAGCAGCGTGCGCCCGATCAGCGTTAAATCATTGAGGTACGCCGCGCACTCCCCACACTCCTGTATATGGTCGAGCAGCCGCTCTTTATCCTGGTCGGAAATGCATTCGTCCACATACTGGCTGCAAAGCTCGCGATACGCCGCGCAGTCCTTTTCTGTCAAATCATGCGGCTTCTCCGGCTGGTTTTCCAGAACATGCTGCCGCAGCAGCAGCTCACGCAAATTGCGTCTGCCGCGTGAGAGCCGCAGGCGGATGGCCTCCTCGCCCAATCCCAGAATCTGCGCAGTGTCCGCGTCGCTGAAGCCGCATAGATCATGCAGCAGCAGAATTTCGCGCTGCTGCCGCTGCAAATACAGCAGCTGCCGCTCGATCTCCAAAACGAGCGCACTTTCACCCTCCTCCGTGACGAAGTGATTCTTGTTGACGCGCACATGCCGCTGCCGGTCGGTGCAGACGGACACTACGATACAAAAAATCCAAATCGACAGCTTGACATCCGCATGCTTGCGGTCAAGATCCTGAAACACGCGGCGAAAGCTCTCCTGCGTCGCATTCTCCGCCGCGTCCGGCTGTCCGAGAAAGCCCAGTGCATATTGATAGACCGTCGGTTCATACCAGTCCACCAATCGGCCAAACGCCCCCATGTCGCCGCTCAGGATGCGCTCCGCCATGCTGTTTTCATCAAACATTTCCGTCCTCCAATTCACACGCCTCGCGCAGCAGCGCGTCCAGCTCCGCAAACGATTCCAATGAGGAGACGCGTGCCTTGAGCTTTTTCGTCCCGCGCACGCCCTTTAAATACCATGCAAAATGCTTGCGCGCCTCCAGCATGGCAATGTGCTCGCCCTTGTGGTCGGCGGCCAGCTCGATCTGACGGCGCAGCGTCTGCATGCGCGCGCACAGCGGCGGCTTTTGCGCAACTGGCTGCCCCGCCTCCATCGCCGCACACTGCGCAAACAGCCACGGATTGCCCAGCGCACCGCGCCCGATCATGACGGCGTCCGCACCTGTGTGTCGCAAAATTTCCTGCGCAGCCTGCGGACTGTCCACATCGCCGTTGGCAATGACCGGAATGGAAAGCGCCTGCTTGACGCGCGCAATCGCATCCCAATCCGCCTGGCCCGCGTACATCTGTGACCGGGTGCGGCCATGCAGCGTAACCGCCGCTGCGCCGCTTTGCTCCGCCAGCCTCGCAAATTCCAGGTAATTTTCGCTGTCCGCATCCCAGCCCTTGCGGAATTTCACCGTTACCGGTACATCCACCGCGTCCACAACCGCACGGATGATGCGCGCCGCAAGCGCGGGATCGCGCATGAGCGCGCTGCCGTCGCCGCCCCTGACAATTTTGGGCGCCGGACAGCCCATATTGATATCCACCAGCGCCGCGCCGGAGATTGCCAGCGCTTTTTTCGCGCCCTCCGCCATATAGCTCGGCTCACTGCCAAAAATCTGAATCCAGCCCGGCTGTTCATTGGGCGCGAGCGACAGCAGCTCCCGCGTCTTTTTATCCTGAAACAGCAGCGCCTGTGTCGAGACCATCTCACTGACCGTCATCGCCGCGCCGCATTCGCGGCAGATCTGCCGGAACGCCCGGTCGGTCACGCCCGCCATCGGCGCCATGATGAACCGCCCCGCAACCTCAACACTGCCAATCGAAAATCCCGACATGTCCACTCTCCTGTTTCTCTTTCGATATCTATCGCTATATAGTGTATCATTGTTTCTCAAAAGTTGCAACCGCACGGTTTATGAAACCAGAAAGGCCCAACCCACATGGAGCTGAGCCTTTGCTGTATTGTAGTAAAAACGGAATCCCCTTATTTGACGTCGACCCAAACCGCGCCGTTGTCCGCGGACTGCGCACAGGCATTGATCCATTTGATGCCGTCGATGCCATGCTCGAGATCGGGATATACCAGATTCTTCAGCGTCTCCTCATCGCCGCGGTTCTTCGCGTCCATTGCCACCGCAAACAGCTGATACAGATTGGACCACGAGTCGATCAGGCCGGTGTAATGCAGGGCGCCCAGACGCTCGTTTTCCTGTGCCTCCGGCGCAAGATAATCCAGACCGCGGTACAAAATCTGCTCCGGCTGACCCTGAATCTGATACTTTACGATATCCGGGCGTGCGTCGTTCCACTCGAGCGATGCTTTTGAGCCGACAATCCGGATGGTCTGGCTGCTCATATCGCCCGCATTGACGCAGGAGCACCACATGCGGCCGACCGCACCGTCCTCATAGCGCATGAGCACATACGCGTTGTCCTCCAGCGGATAGCGCGAGCCGACAAACGACTGACGGTCGCACAGAACCTGCTTGAGCTTCTGCTCGGGGCAGATCAGCTGCGACATATAATAGGTATGGGTGGACAGATCACCGAGCACGAAAGCACGGCCGACCTTGGTCGGATCAACACGCCATCTCTGTCCCTCTGACTTGACGTCGCCCTCCGGATCGCAGCCAAAGCCGTGCGCATACCGCAGGTCGATCATATTGACCTTGCCGATTTTGCCCGCCGCGATCATCGCGCGCATCTGCTGCAGCATATCAAATCCGGAAAAGCCGTAGGTCACACATACGACCTTACCTTTTTCCTCCGCCAGCCGCTTGATTTCCTCGCCCTGCTCGACCTCGAAAAACAGCGGCTTCTCGCAGATGACATGCAGGCCGGCCTCCAGCGCCGCTTTCGTCGCCTCATAGTGCAGGAAATTTGGCGTTGCGATATCAACAGCCTCGATGCCGTCCTCCCGCTTGGCCTCCTCCGCAAACATGGTCTGGTAATCCGGATACAGACGATCCGCATCCATGTTCAGGCTTTTGCCGAATTCCTTGCCGCGCTCGAAATCAACGTCGAAGGCCGCCGCCTTCAAAACAAAGGAGGTATTGTCGCGCATTGCGCCCAGACGATGCTTATAGCCGACCTGCGAGGTTTTCCCGCCGCCTACAATGCCCCAACGGAATGGTCTTGCGATTTTCTTCTCACCGATATTCATGGTATACACTCACTTTCCGATTGCCTCAATCACAGTTTTTTTCTTTTGCAGCCCGGAAACGTGCATATGTATTTCATACGCATCCATTTGCGGTCGAAAACAGGTTATAATCGCGATTTTTTCTGTCTTTCGTTGTTTGCATTTTCATCATACCGCGTTTTGCGCATTTCGTCACTATATGTTTTTATCCAATAATAATAAAAAATGATACTTTTTCTCTGTGCTGCTCCGTGCTAGAATAGAGACAATAAGGCAGCATTGAGAAGGGAGGAAATCGTGTATGCTCAATGATGTGGGAGTCGCGCGCGATTCTGTGCGCTATTATCATGATGCCGATCCGTTTACCGCGCAGTATTTATATTTTGTGCCGCACGCAGGAATTTACCACTGCAATTCACAATACGTCGTCCAGCGCGACCATCTGGATGTGTGTCAGCTCATTCTGGTTGAGGATGGCGCACTTTCCATTTCCTATTTGGGCCAGACGCAGATCGCGCATGCCGGTCAGTTCATCCTTCTGGACTGCCGCCAGCCGCACCGCTACTGTGCGCACAGTGACACGCTGCGGTTTCGCTGGTTCCATTTCATCGGCTGCAGCAGCTTTGCCTATACCGCGCGCATTTTAGACACGCACGGCTTTCTGCTGCCCGCCGCGCACCATTCCGAGCTGGAGGGCTGCTTTCATGCCGTCATGACCGCCGTCCACCACCAACAGCCTGACGCGCACATGCTGTCCGTTGCCATTCATCGGCTATTGGCGCTGCTGATGATATCGTTTGACGCGCCGGAAAAACACGGTCTGGAAAAGACCATTGCGCAGTCCGCCGCATATATTGAGGAAAATTACGGCTCCTCCGAATTGTCCATCGAGCAGCTGTCCCGCCGCGCCGCACTCAGCGCCTGTTACTATGTACGCAAATTTAAGGAATACCAATCGATGACGCCGCATCAGTATTTGCAGGCTGTGCGCATCCGCATGGCAAAGCAGCAGCTGTCCACCACCTCGCACAGCATCGAGGCCATTGCGTCCAACTGCGGCTTCAGCAACGCTTCGCATTTTATTCTGGTTTTCAAACGGGCTGTCGGCATGACGCCGCTCCAATTTCGCACAATGTGGAAATAGCGCACGCATCATACAAGCCGCCGCAAGCGCATCCGTTTTCGACCGGTTTTCTTCCTCGTGCGCCGGAAGATGGTCTCGCGGCAGGGTCCCATACGTAACAAAAACGCGCCGTAAGGCAAGCGAAATGCTTACCCTACGACGCGTTTGTCCAAACGGCTCTGTCTTCCGGCGATCAGAAGATAAAGTCAATACATATGCCGGAGATAACGGCAGCGAGATACGTACACGCGATAATTCGGACGGCATCCCGTCTGCGCGGCGACTCTCGCAAAAGCAGGACAAAGCCCAGGCCCGCACCCGCGGATAGTCCCGCGATCGCGCTGCCAAAGCTGATGGCTCCCTGTGCAAGCAGCTCTGTCAGCAATACGGACACCGCGCAGCCAGGGAACAGCCCGATCAGCGCGCACAAAATCGGTTGAAAAATCGTACCGCCGAGCAGCAGCGACGCGACGGTATCCTCCCCAATCATGTATATTATCGTGTCTAAAATCAACATGGTAACCAGCAAAAACACCGTCGTGCTGACCGTGCGCGACACCGTGACGCCGAGCAGCGTATTACCCTCGCAGCAGGAGCAGCCCGCGCCGACCTCATCCAAATCCATCTCATCATCCGGCAGCTCGTCCGGATTCCATTTTTTGCGGAAGATCGTGAAATAAAACAAATAGCCAAACACAACGGCGATGACAATCTTGACGGCAATCAGCCCCAGCACCGTCCGCCAATCGCCTGAACCGGCAAGCAGGACAGGAATCGCTTCATCTGACGTGGACAAATAGACGGCAATCAACGTTGCCGGCGCGAGAAAGCCGCGGCAATATAACGCAGAACAGCCGACGGAAAAGCCGCACTGCGGAATCGCGCCGACCAGCGCGCCGATGACCGGCCCTGCCGGCTCTGTGCTAGTGACAATGCGGGTAACGACGTCCATGCGTGATTCCAGCCAGCCGATGACGAGATAGACAACAAACAGGATCGGAATGGTTTTCAGCATGTCCATCACACAATCTGTCCAAACGTCAAAGCAGCCGGTTAAAAGCTCCAGCATAATGGTTCTCCTTTCCCTGAGGCAGGGTGAGATTGCCCCCTGTCTCAAGTAATTTCTACAATTAGATGATAGTATACCACATTTATACGCGAAAAAACAGATGCAGGATTCATAATAAATGTGGGAATTTGCGGCGCAATGTCAGAGTTTTTGTGCGAATACCGTTGCATATGATGCAGAGATTTCGTCATGAACCGTCAGCGGACAGCGGATTCCCTTCCGTCATTTTGGGCGGCATGTGCGTCAAAAATGGCGCCTGCCGGCGGACGGGTGGAGGTAGCGAGTTCAAATAAAATCGCCGCTGGCTT
>CAZEMM010000077.1:0-9288 GCA_964513445.1 uncultured Butyricicoccus sp.
CAAAGGTTCTGGAACAGAAGAAAGCACAGGTTGCTTCTCTGGTTGAAAAGATCAAGAATTCCCCGGCCGGCGTGCTGGTTGATTACAAGGGTATCAACGTGGCAGACGACACGGCGCTTCGTAAGGAGCTTCGTGAGGCCGGTGTAGAGTACTCTGTCGTAAAGAATACCATGCTGAAGTTTGCAGCACAGGAACTGGGCTTTGACGGCTTTATCGAGCATCTGAACGGCACAACTGCAATCGCAATCGGTTCGGATGACGTTGTCGCTCCGGCAAAGATTCTGAGCAAGTTTGCAAAGACGCATGAAAACTTCAAGATCAAGGTTGGCTTCCTGGAGGGTGCTGTCGCGCCGGCGTCCAAGGTCGACGAGCTGGCGAAGCTGCCGAGCAAGGAGGTTCTTATCGCGCAGACGCTGTACAGCTTCAACTTCCCGATTATGCAGCTCGCGATTGCGCTTAACGCCATCGCAGAGAAGGGCGAGGCGGATCCGGAGGCACTGGTTTCCACGCTGGTTGGTGCTGCGGCAGAGAAGCCCGCTGAGGAGCCGGCAGCAGAATAAGCTTGCTGTGTGATAAGGGATATGTATTGATCCCGCAATATAATTTATGAAATTTGGAGGTTATTACCATGACTGTCAATGAGATTATTGAGGCCGTCAAGGAACTGAAGGTTCTGGAGCTGGCTGAGTTGGTTAAGGCTCTCGAAGAAGAGTTTGGCGTATCCGCTACTCCGGTAGCTGTTGCTGGCGGCGCTGCTGCCGGCGGCGAGGCTGCTGCTGCTGAGGAGCAGACCGAGTTTGACGTCGTCCTGACTGCTGTTGGTTCTTCCAAGATCAACGTCATCAAGGTTGTCCGCGCTATCACCGGCCTGGGCCTGAAGGAAGCAAAGGCAAAGGTCGACGAGGCTCCGTCCACCATCAAGGAAGCTGCTTCCAAGGAGGACGCAGAGTCCATCAAGGCACAGCTGGAAGAGGCTGGCGCTACGGTCGAGCTGAAGTAAGAACACACTTATACAAGACGAATAACCGCAGGTTCTGTCGAGGAGCCTGCGGTTATTTCTATGTCAGACGGGTGCATTTTGCAAAAAAAGCGGCCGCCGCAGGGTGCGATGGCCGCCGAATGGTTTTCATGATGAATCAGATCAGAAGATCGGTATTTTTGTCGTTGCAATAGCGGTGCAGCGTCTCGCGTACCGCGCCCTTGCCCTTCAGCATCTCGTTGAAGAATGAGACGATGCGTTCGCCGCAGCCGACCTCAAACAGGTTGGTGGTAAAGATCGTGCGGTCGGACAGGATGGGGTACAGCTGCTCGACAGTCGCCTCGCCGCCCAGCTGGATACCAGCCATTTGCTGCTGCAAGTGCTCGAGCAGCGGATCCGGACTGAGAACCATTTCTTCGCCGTTGTCGTTTACACCGACCAGATAACGCAGCCATGCCGCGATGGCGAGCGGAATAAAGCGCAGGCGCGTGACCTTGTGCATCGGAACCGGCGAATTGTAATAGTTGCGCAGCATCTGCCCATAGCGTGAGCCGACCTTTTGCGAGGTGTCCGTCATGATACGGGCTGCCGTGTCGTTTAGATACGGATTTGGATAGCGCACAGTCAAGATCTCATGGACAAATTCGTCCGGATCGAGAACGCCGGGGTCTGCGCCGACCGGCATGCATTCGTTGTATACCAGATTGATCAGATAGGTGTGGATATCCTCATCGCGGATGATTTCGTTGATGGTCTCATGGCCCAGCAGCATGCCAAAGGCTGCCATGGCGGTGTCCATCGGATTGAGGGTCGAGCATGCCTTCATCTCCATCGCCTTTTCTACGATGCGGCCATTGGTGAAGATGATGCCGAGCTGCTCAAGCGGCGGATGGCCGTTCGGGAATAGATCCTCGATCAGCAGATACTGCGGCGCCTCTGTGTTGACGAAGCAGGAGATCGTGCTGCCCTTTTCGGTCAGCGTCGGACGGGTGAACTCAACGCCGTCCTCGCGCAGTATCTTCGCAATTTTCGGATTTGGATGCGGCGTGATCTTGTCGATCATTGTGCGCGGGAAGGAGATATGGCCGGACAGATAGGAGAACTCCGTCGCGTCGATCTTACCGTTCTGGAACCAGCTGTTGACGATCTCAAGCATTGCGCGCTGCAAGCGATGGCCGTTGTTGGAGCAGTTGTCCATGGATACAAGCGCGAGCGGGGTGCCGCAGGCGTGCATGCGTTTGAGGCACAGGCTTGCCAGCTTACCCATCAGGCTGTAGCAGTGATCGGGACCATTTTTCATGTCCTCCATAACGTCGGGATGGTACTGCTTGTCCGCGCCGCGCAGGATGTATGCCTTTTCCGTCAGCGTCATGGAAACCATCTGGAGCGACGGATTGCAGAAGATTTCGGCCAGCCGGTCAAATTCTACGCTCATCTTGATGGATTCCGCAATCGAACCGACGACCTCTTTTTTGAGCGCGCCATCCGCATACAGGGTGACACAGATGGACAGGTTGTCAAACGGGCGAAGCGCCTTGTCTAAAATCTCCTCATCGTAGGCTTCGCAGCAGATGACGCCCTTATCCGTGAGACCGGCGGTCAGCATACGCTGTGCGAGTACAGCGGGGAACGCACGGAACAGATTGCCTGCGCCGATGTGTAACCAGACCGGCGCTTCCTTGGTTTTTTGGCGCATGGCCTCAATGTTGTAGTCCGGCAGACGATAGCCCTGCCAATTGACCTTTTTTTGTAAACTTTCAAGACTTAGTTTCATTCTTTGCTCACCATTCTTTCTCATACAGCACAAGATTATCTATAGTATACCAAATCATACGCAGGTTTTCCAGTCAATTCGCACAAAAACAGGAGAATTTATTGCGAATTTTGTACGAAAGGTGAGAGCATGAGACTGCCCTTGATTATTACCTGCAAATCAGTATAATAAAGACAATAGGAAAAGCGTGGATTAGGAGGAATGAAACATATGGCACAACAAAATACGCTGTCGGATGATTTTACGCAGGGAAGCATTCTGAAAAAGATGATCCGATTTATGATACCGGTGCTGGGTGCGCTGGTATTGCAGGCGATGTACAGCGCGGTCGATCTCATTGTCGTCGGCCAGTTTGGCACCAATGCCGGCATCTCCGGCGTGGCGACCGGCAGCAATGTCATCAACCTGGTGACGTTTGTCATCTCCAGTCTGACGATGGGCGTCACGGTGCTCATCAGCCGCTATCTGGGCGAGGGAAGCAACCACCGCATTGGCAAGGCCATCGGCGGCGCGGTCGTCTTTTTTTCCGGATTTGCTGTTGTGCTCATGGTGCTGCTGCTGGCGTTTGCCCCGCAGTTTGCCGCATGGCTCAACGCGCCGGAGCAGGCGTATGACCTGACCGTCACGTATATCCGCATCTGCGGCGCGGGCATCGTGTTTGTCATCGCCTATAATGTCATCAGCGGTATTTTTCGCGGGCTGGGCAATTCGCGCCTGCCGCTGCTGTTTGTGCTCATCGCATGTATCGTCAATGTAGCCGGCGATCTGGTGTTCGTCGCGGGCTTTCATCTGGATGTCATGGGCGCTGCGCTCGCGACGATTTTGGCACAGGCGGTCAGCGTTGTGCTGTCGCTCGCCATCATCCGCCGGCAGACGCTTCCGTTTACCATATCCCGCAAGGACATCCGTCCAAGCGGTGAGATCGCGAGCTTTCTCAAGCTGGGAACACCGCTTGCAGTGCAGGAGTGCCTGACCAACCTGTCTTTTCTGATTTTGTGTGCGATTATCAACAATCTGGGCCTGGAGGCGTCCTCCGGCTATGGTATCGCGCAGAAGGTCGTCTCGTTTATTATGCTCGTCCCGTCCTCGCTTATGCAGTCGATGTCCGCCTTTGTCGCGCAGAATGTCGGCGCAGGAAAGGAAAAGCGGTCGCGCCGCGCGATGTACACCGGCATGGCGCTGGGTGCGGGCATTGGCGTATTCATCGGTCTGCTTTCTTACTTTAAGGGCGATATCCCGTCAGCGCTTTTCAGTTCCAATCCTGTTTTTATCGAACGGTCGGCGGAGTACCTGCGCGGCTTTGCGCCGGAGGCCGTGCTGACCTGCATCGTGTTCAGCTACATCGGCTACTTCAATGGACATTCCCAGCCGCTGCCCGTTATGATTCAGGGCATCACGGCGTCCTTCCTCGTGCGCGTGCCGCTGTCCTATCTGTTCAGCCTTTCGGCGGACGCGACGCTGGTTGAAATCGGAACCGCTGTGCCGCTTGCCTCGGTCTATGGCATCGTGTTCTTCACGGTCTGTTATGTTGTTTACAGCCGGCGCCTGCGGCGGGACGGACGGCTTTAACCTCACAAAAAGTAACAGAAAATAGCATATTTTGCAAAACAGTCGGCTTCTAAATGACGGAAATCGGCTGTTTTTTTGCGTCGTTCACAAAAAATTCATGAAAAATAGATTACAAAACGTTTACAAACAGATGAAAAAATGGTATCATACTTGTAATCAATTTGTTACCTAAGGCGGCATATTCTTGCCCGCCGACTGTTTTTTGAGAAAGGAGCATCAAACTTATGCAGATGAAACGCGTGAGCGCGCTGCTGCTGGCGAGTACCATGCTGCTGAGTGCGCAGCAGGCCGCCGTGCTTGCAGCGGATGTATCGTCCGCTGAATACACAGAAAGCAGCGCTGTGGATGCGGCGGCGCAGGAGCAGCTCGTCACGGACGTGCAGGAGCAGGAGACTTCGGCGGTGCAGACCATCACCGGCTTTGTGGCGGGCGGCCAGCAGCTCGCACAGATTCTGTTCCTGTATGGACAGACACAGGCTGAGCTGGCCGCGGCCATGCCGAAGACCATAGAGGTGTATCTGGACGGCGCGCTGCAGCCGACGGAGATTGCTGTGACGTGGGTGAGCGTCGGCGGTGATTTTGACCAGACAGACGACTACGATTACGTCTTTATTCCGCAGTGGGATACCGCGCAATATGTGCTGGCGGACGGCATCGATCTGCTGTCGCAGGCGCCGTATGTCACGGCGTCTCGCACGACGGATGCGGTCAATTCGGCCGATGCGGCCTCCGCGTCCGACGAAGCCGATGAGACAGATACGACGGAGCAAACGGATGCGAGCAGCTATCTGCGCGCGTCGGACAGCACGGTGCAGACCATCTATAATTTCCTCGTAACAGATATGGGGCTCAGCTCCGCGGCGGCGTGCGGTGTGCTCGCAAACATCGAGAGCGAATCCGACTTTAATCCGAGCTTGTACGGCGACAGCGGCACGAGCTATGGCATCTGCCAATGGCACAGCAGCCGTCTGACGGCGATGAAGAAATGGTGCAACAGCAACGGCTATGACTGGAAGTCGCTGACCGGACAGCTGCATTATCTCAAGCAGGAGCTGTCCGCCAATAACAGCGCCTACCTGTACAACGGCCTGACCATTCTAAACAAGCTCAAGGCGTGTGCAAATTCCGCGCAGGGCGCATATGACGCGGGCTACATTTGGTGCTATTATTATGAGGTGCCGGCAAACCGTGCGAGCAAGGCGGTCACACGCGGCAACAAGGCGAAAAATGTATACTGGCCGAAATACGGCGATACGGCGCCGACACAGACGGACGGACTCAAGACGGTATCCAACATCTTTTCCGATGTTCCGTCTGGCGCATGGTACTGCTCGGCGGTACAGTATGTCTATGACAATGGCCTGATGGTCGGCACGACGGCGAGCACGTTTGCGCCGAACGCGACGATGACGCGCGCGCAGGCGGCGCAGGTGATTTACAATCTGGCAAACTCCAACAGTGCGTATCAGCTGAAGGAAACCACCGTCAAGAGCTTTTCAGACGTCCCGGCCTCCGGTCAATGGTACAGCGCGGCGATCACATGGGCGGCCAATGCTGGTGTGGTCAACGGCTACGCCAACGGCCGGTTCGGCCCGAATGATACCGTCACGCGCGAGCAGTTCGCTGTGATCGCGTACGGCTATTTGCGGCAGCTGGGCTGCGATGTATCCGCGTCCGCGTCGCTGGCGGCGTTTTCCGACGGCGGAGCGGTTTCCGACTGGGCCGCGCCCGCTATGCAGTGGGCGGTCGCCGCGAAGGTAATGCAGGGAGACGGCAGCGCACTGAAGCCGCAGGGTGTGCTGACACGCGCGGAGGCGGCCACCATACTGTGCAATTTAACACAGCTGATCGGCTAAGCCGGACGGCGTGAGAGGAAGCAGAGGAGCAATTCCGGATGCTTCCTCTTTTTGTGTCAGCTTCCAAAATCCTCAAGAAAGGACGCCAGATCCTCGTCGGAGTACAGCGGAAAGCCGCGCTGCATCAGCTGCTGGTCATAGGCGCGCAGCGAGGAGACACGGATATCTGTCACCTCGCATGCCGTTGAGGAGCCGTATGGATAGACGGACAGCACGCCGTTGTCCACACGGACAAGATATTTGGGCGCATCATCCTGTTGCTCCTGTGCAGTGAGCGCGCGGGAGGACGGCACAGCCGGCTCTGCCGCCTGCTCATACAGCAGTAGCGCCAGCAATGTTATGCAGCACATGGAAAGCGCGGCGACGATTCGTTTCATAACAAGACCTCCTGTCTGGTGATATATGGTATTTTGCACAAAATTGAGACGTTTTATTTAGGAAAGTCACCAAATTTTTCGATTACCTCCTGTAATTTTTTTTGAAAATCAAGAAGATATTCAATGATTCTGAACTTTATGTGGATTTTACGTCAATTTATGGTATAATAACACTGTATATCATGGTATGTATATCGCAAGGTAACATTTGAAAGAATCGGGCCGTAATTTGGCTTTTCAGGAGGAAACAGATTTGGCGAAGAGAAGACAAAAGAAACATGTTGCAAAACGAATCGGATATATTTTGCTGACACTGTTCCTCGTCGGTTTGACAACGGCTGCGCTGTGTCTTGGTGCGTTTGTGCTGTATCTCAACGTCGTCATCAAGCCGTCTGCGGATTTGGATGTCAACAGTCTGTCCATGAAGTTCAACAGTGTGATTTACTATACGGACAGTGAGGGCCAGCAGCAGACGCTGCAAAAGCTGGCCAGCGAGGAAAATCGAGAATGGGTTGAAATAGACCAGATTCCGGAAGACCTGAGCAACGCGTTTGTTGCGATTGAGGACAAGCGCTTCTATGAGCATGAGGGCGTCGACTGGAGGCGTACAGCGGGCGCGGTGCTCAGCTGGGTGCTGCCCCTCGGCTCCAACTACGGCGGCTCGACAATCACGCAGCAGCTGGTCAAAAACATGACGGATGACGATGATTATTCCGTCAAGCGCAAGATCACGGAGATCATGCGCGCGCTGACGCTGGAGAAAAAGGTGGACAGCAAGGAAACAATCCTCGAGCTGTACATGAATATCATCTATTTTGGCAAAAACGCGTACGGCGTACAAACGGCCGCACATACGTATTTTGACAAGCCTGTGCAGGATCTGGATTTGGCGGAATGCGCGCTGATTGCGGGACTGACACAGAATCCTGCGGCGTACAATCCTTATAACTATCCGGAGGAGGCCAAGGCGCGCCAGGAAGCGGTGCTGTCCGAAATGTATCATCAGGGCTACATCACGCAGGAGGAATTCGATCAGGCGGTTGCGGAGGAGCTGACGTATCAGGAGGCTGCGGAGACGGAGACGGAGAACGGCCCGTATTCGTATTTTACCGACATGGTCATCACGGACGTCACCGATGATTTGAAGGAGCAGATGGGCTATTCCGAGTCGTATGCGCGCACGCTGGTGACGAGCGGCGGCCTGTCCATCTATGCGACGGTCGATATGGACGTGCAGGAGACGATGGAATCGGTGTTCAACGATTCGGATAACTTTCCGGACATCTCCGAGGGCGAGGACGGCGAGATTTTGCCGGAGGCGGCTATGATCGTGCTCGAGCCGACCACTGGCCATATTTTGGGCGTTGTGGGCGGACGCGGCGAAAAGACGGACAGCCTTGTGCTCAACCGCGCGACGCAGAGCAAGAGGTCGCCCGGCTCGGCTATCAAGCCGCTGAGCGTGTACGCGCCGGCGATCGACCAGGGGCTTATCACGCCGTATTCTGTCGTCACGGACATGCCGGTGTTTAACAACGACGGCAGTGCGTGGCCGCGCAACGAGAACCGCACATATGCAGGACAGACGACGATTATGGATGGCGTGGCGCAGTCCACCAACACGGTCGCAGTTCAGGTGCTCAAGCTGCTCACGCCGCAGTCGGCGTTTCAGTTTTTGACGGAGAAGCTGGGCTTCGATTCGCTCGTCAGCGACGACACCGCGTATGCGCCGATGGCGCTGGGCGCGTTGACCGACGGCGCGACGGTGCGCGAGATTGCGCAGGGCTACACGGCGCTAGCAAATTATGGCAACTATTCCGAGGCGGTCAGCTACACCAAGGTGGTGGACGCCAATGGGAATACCATTCTATCCAATGAGGAAAATACCCCGCAGCAGGTATTCGAGCACCCGGAATCCACACCGTATTATGTCAACGACCTGCTGACGAACGTGGTAGAGGAGGGCACCGGAACGCGCGCCGCCATCAGCGGCATTGACGTGGCAGGCAAGACCGGCACAACGACGGACGATATGGATCGCTGGTTTGTCGGCTATACGCCGTATTACGTCGCCGCGACGTGGTTCGGCTATGATTCGCAGTACGGCCTGCCTGATCTGTCGCCCAACCCTGCGCTGCAGCTGTGGTCGGCGGTCATGGACGAGCTGCATGAGACAAAGGAGAACAAATCCTTTAACGAACCGGCAGAGGGCGATTTTGTCCGCGCGTCCTACTGTCTGGACAGCGGCCTGTCGCCGGTACGCGCGTGCAGCGGCGATCCACGCGGCGGGCGTGTGAGCACCGGCTGGTTCTACAAGGACGACGTGCCGCAGGATAACTGCAATTTGCACAAATGGCGGTATCAAAGCGCATCTATGCTCGATCTGACCCGCCTGTTCCCGTTGGAGGTCGTTGTCACGGATGAATACTACTGCTACGAGGGCACGAACGCGGCGATCGGAGAGGGTGTTCGCGTATTAAGTCCGAACGGACATTTTGTTGTGCGGACCGTTACGCGCAGCAGCAGCTCGAGCAGGTCGGATGACGACGATGACGAATCGGACAGCAGTGATTCTGATGATTCTGACGATTCTGAAGATTCGGATGATTCTGACGATTCCGGCGATTCTGAAGATTCGGATGATTCTGACGATTCCGAATAATCACAAAAGATTGCGCGTAAGTGAAATAATTTCGTTGCATTGGCGCGCATAATATAGTATAATATTTCTGCGTT
>CAZEMM010000078.1:0-9195 GCA_964513445.1 uncultured Butyricicoccus sp.
CACAACTTTCGATTATTGGTTTTTATCTCTACCCCAACTATTGACATAGAGCCTCAAAAAACAGGATGCTTGCGCACCCTGTTTCTCACAGCTCAATCGTATCCAAATCCTCCGGCACATACAAATCGCCGTCATAGTACTGTCTGCCCTCGTGCAGATAATTGATCTGTCGCTGCGGCGTCTGATCCTCCGTATGGAACAGCACGAGATGCGGGATGCCAAGCGTCTGCGCCGTCATACACGCGTCGCGCACAGTGGAATGGCTTTTCTCATACGGATGAAACCGGTCGGCATCCGCATGCCTGCAAAACGCCTCGTGCAGCATCCAGCTGCAGCCTTTCGCATAGGGCGCCTCCTCCTCGCGGTACGGTTCATCGCCGCAAAACAGCATGCCGGTACCATCCGCCAGCTGCATCCGGAATCCAACCTGCTTGGCCTTGGTGGAATGCACGTTAAAAAATGTGACGGGACGATCAAGAATGGTCACGGTCTGCCCGTCCTTAACCGCGATAAAATGCAGCTTTTTTCCAATGAGCTGCACCACACGCTTGGGCAAAAATTGCTGCACCAAATCCAACAGCTCCTGCCGCAGCTGCTTGTGCGCGTAAATGTACAGATCATCCGTATGCTCTCCGCGCCCCATCGCCTGCCCGATCACTCGGATGACCCACAGCACGCCGAGCAAATGGTCGATATGATGGTGCGTCACAAAAATGGTTCGGATGCGGCGCAGGTCAATACACGCATCCTGCAGCTGACGCAGCACGCCATTTCCGCCGCCGCCGTCAACCAGAAAGCATTCTTCGCCTTCATGCATCACAAAGCATGTGTTAAAATATCGAACCGACTGCGCATTACCGGTTCCCAGCAATGTCAGCTTCATCAGCTGTTGTGGTCGCTGAGGTGGAACTTCTTGAGATTGCCGATTTTTCCGGCGCGCTTGTCCATTTCCTCTTCTACCTCTGCCAGCGAGACGCCTGCCTCATTCATCATTACCATCAGATGATACAGCAGGTCGTTGATTTCACCGACCAGATTCTCATGGTCGCCGTTCTTCGCCGCAATGATCGTCTCGGCAGTCTCCTCGCCGACCTTTTTTAAAATCTTATCCATGCCCTGCTCAAACAGATAACAGGTATACGACTTCTCCATCGGCTGCTCACGGCGCTGCCGGATGACATATTCCATGCTTTCAAATACGTTCGCCATTATAGTTTGCTCCTTTTACTTCTTTGTCCAAATCGGCGCCTGATAAAAACAGGTGCGATTGCCCGTATGGCAGGTCGGCCCCTTCGGGATACCGCGGTAAATCAGCGTGTCGTCGTCACAATCGGTCAGAATCTCACTGACAAAGATAAAATTGCCCGATGTCTCGCCCTTATTCCACAGCTTTTGACGGCTGCGGGAGAAAAACCACGCGGTGCCCGTATCCATGGTGTTTTGCAGCGCCTGCCGGTTGGCATAGCCCAGCATCAGCACCTCATTGGTGCGCGCATCCTGGCAAATAACCGGAATCAGCGCACCCTTTTGAAAAAATCGCTCTAAATCCATCGTTTCCTCACAATCTCACCGGAATATGCTTGGTATGCAGATACTGCTTGACCTGCGGGACGGTCAGCTCGCCATAATGGAACAGCGAGGCCGCCAGCGCCGCGTCCGCACCGGTCTGCTCAAATACATCGGAAAAATGCGCCAGCGTGCCGCAGCCGCCGGAGGCAATGACCGGGATGCCGACCGCGTCTGCCACCTGCTTGGTCAGGTTGCATTCAAAGCCCGACTTGGTGCCGTCCTTATCCATTGAGGTGAGCAAAATCTCGCCCGCGCCCAACGCATAGACCTCACGTGCCCACGCGACGGCATCCAGACCGACCGGCTTGCGTCCGCCCGCCACATAGACCTCATATCCGCTCGGACATTTTTCCAGGTCGTCACAGCTTCTGGCGTCGATCGCGACGACGACGCATTGGCTGCCAAATTTCTTTGCCGCATCCGCGATCAGCTGCTTGTTCTTGACCGCCGCCGAGTTGACGGAAATCTTATCCGCGCCCGCGCGCAGCAGCTCCTTGAAATCATCGCTCGTGCGAATGCCGCCGCCGACTGTCAGCGGGACAAACACCTGCTGTGCCGTGCGGCGCACAACGTCGACAATAGTGTGCCGATCCTCATACGTCGCGGTGATATCCAAAAATACAATCTCATCCGCGCCCTGCTGTGAATAAAATGTCGCCAGCTCAACCGGATCGCCCGCGTCGCGCAGATTGACAAAATTGACGCCCTTTACCACACGGCCGTCGTTCACATCGAGGCAGGGAATGATTCGTTTTGCCAGCATGTGTTATCCCTCCCCTGCCACACGGATTGCCTCGCGCACATCCAGCTGTCCAGTGTATACTGCCTTGCCCGCAATCGCCTCTTCAATACCCATATCGCGCAGCCGTGCGATGTCCTCCAACGTGGACACGCCGCCGGAGGCGACGATACCGCAGCGCACCGCGTCACGCAGCGCGCCCAGCTGTGCAAAATTCGGACCGGACAGCATACCGTCCTTATCGATATCAGTAAAAATAATCGTCTGCACGCCGTAGGACTCCATCAGCCTTGCAAACGCGATATAATCCATCCCGCTGTCGTTGAGCCATCCCTCTGTGCGCACCGTGCCGCCGCGCGCGTCAATCCCGACCGCGATGCGGTCGCCGTACCGCTCGCACGCCTGCTTGACAAACAGCGGATTTTTTACCGCCGCAGAGCCGATGATGACGCGTTTTACGCCCAGCTCCAGCACGCGCGCCACATCCTCCATCGAGCGAATACCGCCGCCCAGCTCGACCGACGCGCCTGTCTGCTCGATGACGCGGCGCACGACCGGATAGTTCGGATGCGTGCCGTCCTTCGCGCCGTCCAAATCCACCATATGAATCAGCTGCGCGCCGGCCTCCAGAAATGCTTTCGCCGTTTCCACCGCATCCTCCGCGACCTTATGCGCCGTCGCATAATCGCCCTTGACCAGCCTCACGCACATCCGATCATGCAAATCAATCGCAGGTAAAATCCTCATCTCACGCCTCCTACCAGCTTGCCAAAATTGCGCAGAATCGTCATGCCGACCTCGCCGCTCTTTTCCGGATGGAACTGACAGCCATAGAGCTGTCCGCGTCCGACCATCGCCGTAACGCGCGTGTTGTAATCACACGACGCGATCAAATCCGACGGCTGCGCCGGACACATCATAAAGGTATGTACGAAATACACATACGCGCCCTCCGGCACGCCGTCCAGCATTGGGTCATCCCTGTGATACTGCAGGCTGTTCCAGCCGATCTGCGGCAGCTTTAAATCCGTATCAATGCGCTTGACACAGCCCGGCAGCAGCCCAAGACCGCGCGTCGGATGTACCTCATCGCTCGACTCAAACAGCATCTGCGCGCCCAGACAAATGCCCAAAAACGGGCGCGTCTGCGCCGCCTGAATGAGCGACTGCGTCAGGCCGGACTGCTCCAGCGCCTGCATCGCGTCCGGAAACGCGCCGACACCCGGCAGAATCACGCCGTCGGCCTGCTCCAGCTGCTGTGGCGTCGCCACAATTTTATTTGCAAGGCCCAGAAAATCCAATGCCTTGGAAACGCTCATCAGATTTCCAGCGCCGTAATCTACAATTCCGATGTATCCCATCGTGAACCTCCTTCGTGCATCACATGGATGCGCAGATATCAGTCAGCTCCTCCAGCAGCGCCGCGTTTTCCTCCGCGCTGCCCGTCGTAATGCGCAGCATGTCATATTTTGGGAAGCAGCGCACGCAAATGCTGCGCCTTTGCAGCTCCTGGAAGATCGCCTCGCACCGCTTGGTGCGCAGCACGACGAAATTGGTGTGCGACGGCAGAACGGTGAACACACCCGTCTTGTCTGCCAGCTGTGTGCACGCCTGCTCCAGCTCATTTTTGCGCGCGATGATCTGTGCGCATTGCTCCTTCTGCCAGCCGGTGTTCTCCAATACAATGCAGGCCGCCATCTGTACGAGCGAGCCGACGTTATACGGCGAGCGCGTTTTATTCAGCTGGTCGGTCAGATCCGCATAGCCGATGACAAAGCCGCAGCGCAGCGCAGCGCAGCCATATGCCTTGGACATCGTTTTCATGACCAGCACGTTTTCCAGCATCGTGGACACATCCAAAATGCTCTGATCCCAGAAATCCATATACGCCTCATCGACGACCACCAGTGTGTCCTCCAGCGTATTGCAGATGCGCACGGTCTCCGCGTGGGTAAAGCCCTGTCCGCCCGGATTGCACGGATTAGAGAAAATCAAAATGCTCGGCTTTTCCGCCTGTACACGCTGGATGACCTCCTGCTCGGTCAGCATAAATTCGTTATCCTTGAGCAGGTTAACGACCTCCAGCTCCGCGACCTCTGCGTAAAACTGATACATGGAAAAGTCCGGCGAGAGCACCATGACCTTGCCGCCGCGCGGGGCAAAGGTATTCATAATGAGGGAGATCAGCTCGTCCGAGCCGTTTCCAACGACGATATTGCCCGCCGCCGTGCGGAATTCACGCGCCGCCAGGCGGCGCAGATCGCGCACCGCCGGGTCGGGATAGCGGTTAAAGTCAATCGTATCAATGCTCTCCGCAATCGCGTCGCGCAGCTGCTCCGGCAGGGAGAAAAAGCTTTCGTTTGCATCCAGCTTAATGCGATAAATGTCCTCGCACGGGTCATACGGCGTCATTTTAGACAGCTTTTCGGGTAATGTAATCATGCGCGTGCGTCCTTTCTCTTTCGGATTGAATTGGCGTGCGCGGTCAGCTTTTCGCTCTCCGCCATCGTGATAATGCCGTCCGCCAGCTCCAGCAGCCGCTCCTGGGAATATTCGATCACACTTGTCTTTTTAAGAAAGGTATCGGTGGACAGCGGCGAGAAGAAGCGGGCGGTGCCGGAGGTCGGCAGCACATGGCACGGGCCTGCCATATAGTCGCCCAGCGGCTCCGGCGAATACGCGCCCAAGAAGATCGCACCCGCATTGTGCAGCTTAGGCAGCAGCGCACGCGGCTGCTTGGTCACAACCTCCAAATGCTCCGGCGCGACTGCGTCCGCCATTACGCAGGCGTCGTCTAAATTGTCAAATACCAGCGCGATGCCGTAATTTTTGACCGATTCCTCAATGATATCGCGGCGCGGCATATCTGCCGACTGCCGGTCCATCTCCTCCGACACGCGCATTGCCAGCGTTTCGCTGTCCGTCAAAAGCACGGCGGACGCCATGCGGTCATGCTCCGCCTGCGAGAGCAGATCGGCTGCCACATAGACCGGGTCCGCGCTCTCGTCCGCAATGACAAGCACCTCGGACGGGCCTGCTATCATGTCAATATCCACCTTGCCGAACGCCTGCTTCTTGGCCGCCGCGACAAACGCGTTGCCCGGGCCGACGATCTTATCCACCGCCGGAATAAAGCCCGCACCGTAGGTCAGCGCGGCGATGGCCTGCACGCCGCCGCATGCGATCACGGTATCAACGCCCGCGATCTTTGCCGCCGCCAGCACGACATCGCTCAGGTTTTCCGTCGGCGGCGTCACCATAATGATCTGCTGCACACCCGCGACCTTGGCTGTGACCGCGTTCATCAGCACGGTAGACGGATAGGCCGCGGTGCCGCCCGGCACGTAAATGCCGACCTTTTCCAAGCCGCGCACGACTTGACCGAGCACCGCGCCAGGCGCGCGCTGATATTCCCATGTTTTGACCATCATTTTTTCATGATAGTCCGCAATATTTGCCGCGCTCTTTTCCAACGCATCGCGCAGATCGCACGGGCAGGCGGCATATGCCTGCTCGATGCGCTCCTGCGGCACGATGTACGGCTTCGTGTTATCAAACTGCCTGGAATAGCGTTCCACCGCCTCCATGCCGCCCAACCGCACGTCCTCCATAATCGCAGCGACCTTGCGGTCAATATCCGCCGCGGTCTGCGCCGCGCGCGCCTTCATATCCGCGATCTGCTGCTGTTCACTGCGTCCGTCCGCACGGATGACCTTTAAAAATGTATTCATTCCCGCACCTCCAGCGCGTCCTGCAGCTGCTGTGTCAGCGCCTGAATCTGCTGCTTTTTCATCTTCATGCTCGCCAGATTGACGATTACACGCGCGCTGATGGGTGCGACCGTCTCATACGGCTCCAAACCGTTTTCCCGGAGCGTCGTGCCGGTCTCCACGATATCGACGATTGCATCCGCCAGCTCCAGCAGCGGCGCAAGCTCAACGCTGCCCTCAATTTTAATGATGTTGACATCCATATGCTTTTTGGAGAAGAACTCCTGTGTCACATGCGGATATTTGCTCGCGATCGTGCGCGTGTGATAACCCGCATAGAAATCCTCGCCGGATTTTCCGCACAGGCAGAACCGGCATTTGCCAAAGCCGAGATCAAGCGTCTCATAGAACGAGCCGCCCTTCTCCATAATGGTATCCTTGCCGACTACGCCCATGTCGCACACGCCGTGCTCCACATACGTGATGACGTCCGCCGCCTTTGCAAGCACCAGCTCAATGTTGGAATCCGGCAGGCGGAAGATCAGTTTACGTGAGCCGGAACGCAGCTCGCTCACATCATAACCGGAATGCTCCAGCAGCGAGAGTGTTTTCTTTTCCAATCTGCCCTTTGTCAGGGCAATGCGAATGGTATCTTTCGGCGTCATGCCTGCACCTCCGTTTTCTGCATCGCGCCGCTCTCAAAGCAAACCAGCGTGCGGTAGCCCTTTTTCTTCGCCAGCTGAATCGCCTCGGCCTTGCTGTCACACGGCGCAAGCTCCGCCAGCTGCGCGCTCTCATGGATATACCGCAGCGCGTGCTTGAGGTCGCCCGCGCCGCAGAACACCAGCTCCTCCGCCGTCTTTTCGGTTTTCAGCTCAACCGAATCGGACAGCGCATCGATATCAATCGCAAATCCGGTCGCCGGGATATCCTTGCCGAACTTTGCGCACAGGCTGTCATAGCGTCCGCCGACCAGCACCGGCGCGCCCGCACCGCCCATATAGCCGCGCAGCATCATGCCGGTATAGTAGTCGATCTCCTGCACAAGGCCGAGGTCGATCATAATATTCTCACCAAAGCCCGCCGCTGTGATCGCGTCGATCAAATCGCGCAAATATGCGACTGCATCCAGCACCTCGCGGTTGTCGGTCAGCGCGGAAATCTCCTCCAGCACCTCGCCGCCGCCAAACAGCATCGGCAGCGCGCCCAGCGCGCGGTATGCCTCGCGGTCACGATACGGCTCGAGCACATCGCCCAACGCCGCATACGACTTGTTTTCAATGTGCCTGCGGATGGTCTCCGCCGTCTTTGCGTCCACATCCAGCGAGTGGATAAGCGCCTTATAGATCGCCGCGTGGCTCAGCTCAATGCGGAACGTCTCGCCCTTGACCGCCGCAAGCGCCTCAAACGCTGCGGTCAAAATATCCAGATCCGCCATCATGCCCCTTGCGCCGAGCAGCTCTGCGCCCGCCTGCATCACCTCGGTGGAATGTCCACGATGAAGCGAGCTCGCGCGGTGCACCTTCTGCACATAGTACAGGCGCAGCGGCAGCGCGTCGTCATCCAGCTTGGTGGTCACAACGCGCGCGATCGGTGTCGTGTTATCCGGACGCAGTACGAGCAGCCGCCCGTTGCGGTCGGTCAGCTTGTACATCTTTTCCTGCCCGATGGACGAGCCGGCCTGTGTAAAAACATCGTAATATTCCAATGACGGCGTGATGATCTCGTCATACCCGCGTGCCTCCAGAAGACTGCGGATTCTTCTCTCATTTTGCCGGAACAGACGTGTCGCCGAAAACAGGCGGTCACGGCTTCCCTCCGGTGTGGAGATGGCATATTGATTCATAATTTCCTCAACCTCGGTTAATTGATCTGCGCGGCAAGCCCCGTGCATTTTATCGTTTTATCACTTTAGCGCGCTAACATGATAGCATTTCTGCAATTTGCTGTCAAGTATTGTTTGTATATTTTGGCAAAACAGCGCGAATTTGATGCAGTTTCGTTCAAAACGCGGCAGTTTTCCGCATGTGACCTGTGCACAATATCCAATCAAAATAGCGATACCTGCGTGCTCTCCGGCATGTCTGCCAGCGCGCCGATCTGCTCGAGCATTTCGACAATGCCCTTCGATACCTTGGGACAGCGGATGACGATCTCCTCCTGCGAGAGGAATTCCCCGTTTTTGCGCTCCTCCACAATGGACAGCGCGGCCTGCTCGCCGATGCCCGGCATAGCAGTAAACGGCGGAATCAGGCCGTTTTCCGTGACCAGAAACGTCGTCGCATCGGAGGTGTAGATGTTCATCGGCGCGAACGTGAAGCCGCGGTGATAGAACTCATGCACGACCTCCAGCGTCGTCATCATATCCTTTTCCGCGGCGGAAATCGTCTTGTCGCGCTCCTTTTGCGTCAGCTCGTAAATTTTATCCACACAGACCTGATCGCCGCGAATCATACACGACGCATCAAAGCCCTTTGCGCGGATGGAAAAATACGCGGAATAAAACGCAAGCGGCTCGTGCACCTTAAACCACGCGATGCGGAATGCCATCATGACATAGGCGACCGCGTGCGCCTTTGGGAACATATACTTAATCTTTTTACATGAGTCGATATACCAGTCGGGCACATTCTGCGCCTTCATCGCCTCCTCCATCTCCGGCTTGAGACCCTTGCCCTTTCGCACGGATTCCATTGTCTGGAAGCTCAGCTTCGGCTCGACACCCTTGCCCAGCAGGTAATTCATAATATCGTCGCGGCAGCAAATGCACTCGTTGAGCGGAATGCCGCTCTCTACCAGCAGCTGCGCGTTGCCCAGCCACACATCCGTGCCATGTGACAGGCCGGAAATGCACAGCAGATCGTCAAACTTTGTCGGCTTGGTATCGCGTACCATGCCGCGCACAAACTTGGTGCCGAACTCTGGCACGGCAATGCAGCCGAGATCGCCCAAAATCGGGTCAGGCTCGTCGGATACATAGTGCAGCGCGGCGTTGGACGTAAACAGACTCATGACATCCGGATCGTTGAGCGGAATCTCGGTTGCATTGACGCCGGTCAACTCCTCCAGATGTTTGATGATGGTCGGGTCATCGTGCCCCAGCTCATCCAGCTTGAGCAGATTTTCATCAATCGAATGGTACTCGAAATGCGTCGTGATGATGTCGGAATTGGGGTC
>CAZEMM010000079.1:0-9149 GCA_964513445.1 uncultured Butyricicoccus sp.
CCGGAGTGGGTGCAGGGAGAGGGCGGGCGCACTGCGCCCTCTCCCTGCATGATTTTGCAAAAAAGGAAGCAACTGCTTCTATTCAAGTGGGGAAACCGGCGCGCCTACCCATCCGATTGTCGAGCCGTCCGCGCCCTCCCCCTGCATGGTCTTAATTGCATTGTAAGAAATTCTTAAGAAACGCACACCATGCTTTGAAAGGAATGCATGATACGCTAAGGCGTACTGGGGTATGATTCCCGGTGCGCCATTTTTTTACAGAAACCTATCACAATCGCCGCTTCCCGCGCGTGTTTATGATAGAATGTAATCGCGTTCATGCAAGAGGAGGGACTTCACATGAAGCAGCAGCTCAGCCCGTGTTTCCGAAGGCTGTGTCTTATTTTGACCGCGCTGTGTGTCGCCGTCGGATGTATTCTGGCTCTTATTTTCTATTTCCGCGGCGATGCGCCGCAGCAGACTGCCAGTCTGGACAACGGCTGGGAGCTGATCGTCGTCAACCGCAGCCACCGCATTCCGGCGGATTACGAGGTCGAACTGACCGAGCTGGCAAACGGCGAGCAGGTGGATGCCAGAATCTATCCCGCATTGCAGGAAATGTTCGACGCGGCGCGGGCGGACGGCCTGCAGCTATATGTCGCGGCGGGCTACCGCACGCAGGAAAAGCAGCAGCAGCTATTGGACGAAAAGACAGCGGCCTATGAAAACGAGGGCTATCCCAACGCTGCCGCCCAAAAGCGCGCCGAGGAATGGGTCGCCCTGCCCGGCACAAGCGAGCACCAGCTGGGCTTAGCCGTCGATATCAATGCGGACGGAGCGACCGAAAGTGACGCGGTCTATCACTGGCTGTGGAAGAATGCGTACCGCTACGGCTTTATCCAGCGCTATCCGTCGGACAAAACCGCCATCACAGGCATCATCCATGAGCCGTGGCATTACCGCTATGTCGGCGTGCAGGCCGCTGAGGAAATCCATCAACAGGGTATCTGTCTGGAGGAATACGTCGATTCCCTCTAATAAGCACATAGGGCATCACCGCACAATTACAACATCGGCGCTTTGCTGAAATGATGCGGCAAAGCCATCGAAATTTTTCAATTTTTTATCACAAATCCCCCGCCCCATACGTGTATATAGCGAAAGGAGGTCAAAACGCATGTCAAATCAATCCGGACGGCCGACGGATGAACAGATTACACAGGCTGTAGACGTATATTCCAATATGCTCTATCAGCTGTGTGTCACCATGCTGGGCAACTGTGCCGATGCAGAGGATGCGGTTTCAGAGACCTTCGTCCGCTACATCACCAAGTCTCCGCCCTGCTTTCACAGCGAGGAGCACCGCAAGGCATGGCTGCTGCGCGTCGCCGCCAACCTATGCAACGATATGTGTCGGCTGCGCAGGCGGCACGCACATGTCAACATCGAGGATGTGTACGACCTTTGCGAACAGCCGCATGACAGTCACGTGTTAGAGGATATCATGCGCCTGCCTGTCAAATACCGAACGGTACTCCATCTGCATTACATTGAGGGGTATTCCACCAACGAGATTGCGCAGATTCTCTCGATCTCCCCCGCCGCTGTGCGCAAGCGGCTGCAATATGCGCGTGAAAAGCTCAAGCTGGAATTAGACCTGGGGCAGCTGCCCGTGAAAGGAGAATGGATATGAGAGCCTCAGACTACCGCCGCGCGATGAAGCACGTCGTGCTCTCAGAGGACGCCAAGGCGCGCATTCTGGAAAACAGTCTGCACACCGCCCATCAACCCCCAAGGAGGATTTCTATGTTTAGCAAGAAAAAAGTCATCGTCATTGCCGCCGCTGTCACTGCCGCGCTCGGCCTTTCCGCCTTCGCCTACAGCGGCTTTATCACAAGCTGGTCAGGCTCTTCCTCCAGCATCCCGGAGTATACCACGCTGCCAACCGCCGAGCAGTGCGAAAAGGACATCGGCTACGCGCCAAAGCTGATCGAGCAGTTTGACAACGGCTATACCTTCCAGGACGCTACGATTGTCAGCAACAATCTGAAAAACGAGGACAATGCCACCATCGAATCATTCGATTCTCTGCGCATGACCTATGTCGAGAATGGAGATACAGTCTATCTGTCGCCAAACCGCTATACATCCGAGTGGGCGCAGGACGACAGGGGCGCGCCGTACGCGAGCGAAAACGGCATTGACTTCTACTACACCAGCTATACCAACCGGTTCGTCCCGCCGGATTATGAGATGACGGAGGAGGATAAGCAGGCCGAGGCCAACGGTGATATCGTCTTTAGCTACGGCTCCACCGAGGTCGAAACGATGCAGGTGCAGTCGCTCAGCTGGGAGCAGGACGGCGTGCACTATGAGCTGTTTCAGATGGACGGCAAGCTGTCCGCGGATGACCTGATGGATATGGCGCGTCAGCTCGTCGCGGCATAATCTGACCCTTTACGCTCTCCCCTCCGCTATGTTATAATTAGGATGAGATAACCCTGTTATACGCATGACGGTAAGGGAGGGAAGGCGTCATGAAATGCCCCCACTGCGGCATCTATTATATGGACGATGAGCGCGTATGCCCTATCTGCGGCAAACGCCCCGGTATCATCGCGCCAAAGCGCAAATCCGTGCCGTTTCCAAATCGGGACGCTGCGTCCACCGATGCGGACGGAAGCCCGAAGCCGAAAAAAACGGCAGACCGCGCAGCGAGTGCGTGGCAGCGTGCCGCCGAGCAGGCGAAGGAGCACGATCATCTGCCCCATTACACGACCAAGCCGAAGACCAGGCGGAGCCATGCCTTCCGCCCTGTTTTTCTCATCATCGTGATACTGGTCGCGGTCTCGATTCTAACTTCGCTCGTTCGTAATGTGGCGGACGAGCTGACCGGCTTCGACACGGCCGCGTGGGAATCCCCCGCCGACGACGATACCGACAGCATCTACGCGGAGGCGGATATTCTCGACGCGCTTCCCGCCGGCACGTGGCAGGAGGACGGCTCGGACCGCACGATCACGATTTACGAGAACGGCTCGATCGACTGGTCAGTCGGCGGCATCACGACAGACGCGGATTACATCTCCGTCGACCATCTGCTGCTCGATGAGGACAACGCGTCCACCTACTGCACGGAGGATGAACTGGCGCTTTATCCCGTTTCTGCATACAGCCAGTACACCCTGTACCTGTCCGATTGGGATGATAAGCTGGATACCGTGTACCTGTGCCTGTATTTGCCGGATGACGAGCGCGTGGACGAGCGCGGCGGCTTTGACTGCTATGATTATGAATCATCCGCCTATTCGTCGTTTACCCGAATCGACAACGCGCCCATCACGCCGGACATGGCGGAACAAACCACATAACGCAAAATGACCCCTGTCCTTCGTGCGGAAAGACAGGGGTCTGCTTGTTATTTTACAAAAATAAATCGTTCAGCGCGCAGACGTCGCTTGCTCCGTCTCCACCTCAATGCGCGTCACCGCGCGGCAGCGCGCCGTCTGCTCGTCGATATCGAACAGCGCGCCCTGCATGACGCAGGGGCCGGGCGCGGGCGCAAACCGGCCGGTCAGGTCGCCGCGGAACATGGCGATGGACTGCTCTGTCCGCACGCCGAGCACCGACCACTTCGGGCCGGTCATGCCGAGATCGGAGATATATCCGGTGCCCTTTGGATTGACGCGCGCATCCGCCGTCGGCACATGGGTGTGCGTACCGTATACCGCCGAGACGCGCCCATCCAGATAGTATCCCATCGCCAGCTTTTCAGACGTGGCGGACGCGTGTATCTCGCACACCGCGACATCATACTGCCCTTCCTGCTCGCGCAGCACGCGATCTGCCTGTAAAAACGGGTTGTCCGGGCCATAGGGCATGTCGCACCGTCCGATCAGCTCAAAGACCAGCACGCGCCAGCCCGCCGCGTTCTCATAGACGCCAAAGCCCTCCCCGGGTGTCTGCGGCGCGAGATTCGCCGGCCGGATAATATAGCGGTTGCTCTCCAGATACGGCACGATGCTTTGCCTGCGAAAGGAATGATTGCCCAGTGTGACAACATCCGCACCCGCGTCAAACAGGCCGTCTGCCTGCTTGGGCGTGATGCCGACGCCGCTCGCGTTTTCACCGTTTACGATGGTAAAATCCACGCCATGCTCGCGTTTAACGCGGCGCAGCAGACGCGATACGGTATCCAATCCAGGCTGAGAGACGACATCGCCAATTGTCAGCAGTTTCATGTGCGCACCCTCCTTTTTTCAACACAAGGCGTGTAGGCAAAAAGGACGCACCGACCGGCGCGTCCTATGTACCGATTGTCAGTCAAACAGTGGGGAAACCGAGGATTCCTCATAAATGCGCGCAATGGCCTCCGTAAAGACCGGCGCGACCTGCAGCAGCTCAATCTTTTCACTGCGCTTGCTCGGCGCCAGCGGGATGGTATCCAGCAAAAACAGCTTCTTGATGGGGCTTTCCTCCAGCCGCTCGATCGCCGGGCCGGACAGTACGCCGTGCGAGGCGCACGCATAGATTTCCTTCGCGCCGCCGATGTTGATGAGCGCCTCCGCCGCATGGCACAGCGTACCCGCGGTGTCGATCAAATCGTCGCTCAGAATACAGGTCTTGCCCTTGACGTCGCCGATGATATTCATAACCTCGGAGACATTGGCGCGCGGGCGGCGCTTGTCGATAATCGCCAGACGGTAATCCAGCTTCTCACAGAACTTTCTCGAACGCGTAACCGAGCCGAGATCAGGAGAAATAATCATCATATCGTCGCGGCTGCGGCCGAATTTGCCCGCGATGTGCGGAATGAGCACGGATGCGCCCATCAGGTTGTCCACCGGGATGTTAAAGAAGCCCTGAAGCTGACTCGCATGCAGATCCATCGTCAGTACGCGGTTCGCGCCTGCGGCCGTGATAATATCCGCTACCAGCTTTGCGGAAATCGGGTCGCGCGCCTTGGACTTTCTGTCCTGACGGGCATAGCCAAAATACGGGACAACGGCGGTTATACGGCCGGCAGACGCGCGCTTGCACGCGTCGATCATAATCAGCAGCTCCATCAGGTTGTCGTTTACCGGCTCGCAGGTCGATTGAATGAGGAAAACATCCGAACCGCGGACGGTCTCACCGATAGAAACCGAAACCTCACCGTCAGAAAAATGTCCAACCGTACACTTGCCAAGCGGCAGACCGAGTGCGGATGCAATCTGCATAGCAAGCGCCGGGTGGGAATTGCCTGCAAGAATTTTGATGTTCTTACCGTGGGAAATCATGGGAAGGTCCTCCTGTTTTATTTTAGAAACGTTGTATTTCTCATACGTTTCACGCACAGGCGCGGGGCATACAGCCATAAGCCGCCGGCTTCAATGCGCCTGTATTTTGATTTTATCCAATTGTCGTTCAAATCAATCGGTTATTTTTTGTGTCCGTGCAGCCTACGGCGGCGGTCATTCCAGCCCTCATGCGTCTCCTGCCGCACGCGCGAGGCAGCGAGCGCACCGTCCGGTACATCGCGTGTCACAGTCGTGCCTGCCGCTGTGAGCACGCGATCGCCCAGCGTGACCGGCGCGACCAGATTGGTATTGCAGCCGATGAAGCAATCGTCTCCGATCACTGTCTGATGCTTTTCAAAACCGTCGTAATTGACCACAACGGTACCGCAGCCGAAATTTACGTGCGCGCCGACGGTCGCGTCGCCGATATAGGTCAGATGTGACACCTTTGTGCCGCTGCCAACGCGTGCGTTTTTCATCTCGACGAAATCACCGATGCGCGTCTCGTCACCGATATCGCAGCCCGGCCGGATGTAGGCGTATGGCCCGACAGTCGCGCGCGCACCGACAACGCTGTCATATATCTGCGAGCTGTTGATGCGTGTGCCATCGCCGATCACCGCGCCGTCCAGAACGGCGTTTGGGCCGATCGTGCAGCCGCAGCCGATCCGCGTGCCGGGATACAGCATACAGCCCGGCAGGATCGTTGTGCCCGCGCCAATCGTGCAGTATGGGGAAATATATGTGCATTCCGGGTCGAGCATTGTCACGCCGCCGCGCATGAGTGCGCTGTTCACCCGCCGCATCAGCGTGCGCTGCACATGGTAGGCGTCACACGCGTCATACACTGCCGTGTGTGCGCCGGTACGCACCAGGCCGGTCTTTTCGCTCAGCTCGCCCGCCACCTGCATCGCCTGTGTCAGCGAATGCGGCTCACGCTCCAGTACCTCGCGCAGCGCCTTGCTCTTACACACCGCCGCATGCCACGCGTTCGCCTGCACGCCATCCACCATGGCTGTAATGGCATCGTCCATCTCACTGTGCCGGTCAAGCAACTGCTGATATTCCTCCGTCGTCACCTCGGGCATCGGCGTAGACAAAATCATCACGTCTTCGTCCGGCATATCCGCTATTGCGGCTGCAATCATTTGGAAAAAGCACGCGCCGTCGTCACAGACGACTGACGGCACGCCCGCAAGCTCCGGTTCACTGCGGTGACGCACATAAATCAGGCTGCACGCCTGCGGAAGCGCATCCGCGACCAATCTGCCGGCGGTGGAAAATAAAATCGGCCGCTGGACCGGATACACGCCGTCCGTTCCCCGTCTGCCGCCCAGCAGCAGCGTATTCATCTTGTTGCAAGACATTTATATATCCTTTCTCATTTTGAGCCGTCTCGGCATCCGGATCGGCCCAGGGAAATACTTAAGATCATTATACTATCTTTTCCACAAAAATGCATCAGTAAAAACACAAAATTTCACGTTGTTGTTATCACTTGCACTATTACTTTTGTCACGATATAATAAGCATATGATATAATTACTCTTGGAGGGCTTCTATGTCACTTACCGCACTCATTCCATCCACCAGTGAATTTTGCGCGCTGCGCGCGCAGGTCGTGGATAAGCTGCTCGCCTGCCGCGACGGCGACAGCGCGCTGCTGTATTTATATCTGGCTCGCCAGGGCACAGCCTTTGATGAACAGGAGGCTATGCGCACGCTCGGCATGACACGTGAGCGCTATGACCGCGCCGTGCACACGCTGACCAATTTACAACTGACTCCCGCCGCTCCCCAGCAAGCGGCCGCTTCACGCGCCCCGCGCTATACCGCGGCGGAGCTGCGCGCACGCCGGGAAGGCGACCACTGCTTCTCGTCCGTGTGCCAGAATGCCGAGCTGCTGCTTGGCCGCCCGTTGACCGAATCCATGCTGCGCACATTGATGACCGCCTATGAGCATCTCGGCCTGCCCGCCGATGTGCTCATTGATCTGCTGCACTATCTACATCGCGAGCACGGCACGCTGACACGGCGCGATGTCGACCGGCAGGCGCATCTGTGGGCAGATATGGGGCTGTTTTCGGCAGACGCCGTGGCGGAATTTCTCGCGCGCCGCGAGGCGGAAAAGCCGCTGCTTGGCGACATGCAGCGCGCGCTGCACATTGCGGGACGCGATCCCGCGCCGGATGAATACCGCTACTTGTCCGGCTTTATCCGGCAGGGCTTTGACGCGGAGGCCGTCGGTATGGCGGGCGAACGCATGCAGGCGCGGCTGGGCAAGTTCAGCTGGAAATATCTCAAGGGTATTTTGGACAGCTGGGATTCCAAGGGCGCGCACACCGCGTCGGAAATCTGCGCCATCGAGCCGGAGCTGCGCGCGAAGCGTCCCGCTCCTGCCTCGTCCAACGCGCCGTCGGATGACGGCGGCCTGACCGATTGGGAACGCGATTGGCTCAATGAATTCAATGCGCGCCAGCGCAAGGAGGAACCCCATGGCATATGACAGAGCGTTGATCTCATCCATTCTGCATCAGTTGGACAGGCAGCGCGACCAGCGCGAGGCGGAGGCGGAGGATCGCCGCTACCGTGTCGGAAAACAGCTTCCGCGACTGGGCGAAATTGACCGTGAGCTGCGCACGACGGCGGCCAAGGCGATGCGTATCGCCTTTGAATCGGACAACACGGACCGCGCGATCGACGCGCTGCGCCGCCGCAATCTCGCATTGCAGGAGGAAAAGCGGCAGCTGCTGCTTGCAAACGGCTATCCGGCGGATTATCTTTCCGTCGCGTGCGACTGTCCGGTGTGTCATGATACCGGCTACGCAGATGGCAAACTGTGCGCCTGTGTGCGCACGCGCGCGGCGCAGGCACAAAAGCGGGCTTTATCCTCGCTGCTCCCAATCGACACCGAGACGTTTGAGACGTTTCGGCTGGATTATTACAGCGACCGGCCGGACAGCCGCTCCGGCATATCGCCGCGCACGATCGCGCAGAGCAACCTGCGCGAATGCATCCAATTCGCCGACCGCTTCGGCGACAGCTATCAGAATCTGTTGCTGTATGGCTCCGCCGGTCTGGGCAAGACGTTTTTGTCGTCGTGTATCGCGCGTCGTGTGACCGAGTGCGGCTTTTCCGTGACCTATGACACCGCCATCCGCATTTTTGACAGCTATAACAGCGTGCGCTTTTCTTCCGGCGATCCGGAGGCCGCCGCACAGACGCTACATCGCTGCCACCGCGCAGATCTGCTCATCATCGATGACCTGGGCGCCGAAATGCCCAGCACATTCCACACCTCTTGCCTGTATGACCTGCTCAGCCGCCGTCTGATGAAGCGTATGCCGACAATCCTGAGCACCAATCTTCTGCCAAATGAGATGGAGTCCCGCTATTCCGCTGCCATTGCATCACGTATTCTGGGAGAATTCACCCAGCTGCGCTTTACCGGCACAGATATCCGCAAGCTGCGCAAAAATCAACAGCTGTGAGTGATTTCGGCGCGAAACGACAATTTCTTTACATTTTCTTATTGAAATAAACATAGAAATGTAACAGTCGATTCACGGTTTGTTCACAACTTTGGGTGAAAAATGCGTTATACTATCAACATGGAATGAGGGAATGCAAAGCCTCTTCCTAGAAGATATGCCGGTATCTTTGAATTTCTCTTACCCCCCTTTTTATTTTGTGAAACGTATGCGAACAAAGCGGCCGTTCTCTTTTTCCGAGGACGGCCGCTTTGCATTTGTCTGTCGCTTTTTTGTGGTCGCTTGTGCGCGGGCTCGTATCTCTTGTCGCGCGAAAGATCGCAGAGGCAAAGTGATACAGCAGGAATAATCGAGTAGGAGGCTAGTTACCTAGCCGACCTCTCACACCACCGTGCGTACC
>CAZEMM010000080.1:0-8755 GCA_964513445.1 uncultured Butyricicoccus sp.
ACTGCTAAAACTGAGTGAGATTTGGTACTAATCCACAAAAATATTTAGGGAGGTCAAAGCGCATCACGATCTGTTGTCTGCAATCATGATCTGTCTCGGCGCGCCGACCGGCGCGGACGACGTTCTCGGCCTGTTGGATATCCTGCTTTCTAACGATGCAAGTCCAGAGGATAAGCAAAGGCTGCTACAGAATCAGTTCCGTATTCCCATGACATATGAACTCCAGGAGGGGGGTATCGCTTATGTGTAATCTCAGCAAGGGTATTTTGGATAAAGGCATTGCGCAGGGCATCGAGAAGGGCATCGAGAAGGGCATCGAAAAGGGTCGTGAGCGCACGCAGCTGCAATCCATTCAGAGCCTGATGGAGACAATGGGGCTGTCGCCGGAGCAGGCGATGCTTGTCCTAAGGATTCCGGAGACGGAGCAGCCCAAGCTCCGCGAGATGCTCAAACAATAAAGGAGACACCGTATGAATATCACCTTTATCAATTGCTGTATGCGCGGGGAGCATTCGCGCACGCTGCGCATCTGCCGTGCGCTGCTCGAACAATTGCGGAAACAGATTCCGGAGGCGGCGCTGGTGGAGGAAAATCTGACAGACGGGCATCTGCTGCCGATGACTGCCGCAGATATCGCGCGGCGTGACGCGCTGCTGGCTGCCGGCGCGCTGGATGACGCGGAATTTGCCGCGGCGCACCGGCTGAAGGACGCGGACTGTATCGTCATTGGCGCGCCGTATTGGGATTTATCCTTTCCGTCCGAACTGAAGGCGTATTTGGAGCACATCACAGTCAATGGCCTGACGTTTCGATACGACGAAGAGGGCCGTCCAGTGGGGCTGTGCCGCGCCGGACAGCTGTATTATGTGACGACGGCCGGCGGACCGGTCGGCAATCCCGCGTACAGCTATGGCTATCTGCGCGACCTTTTTACCACGATGTTTGGCGTTGCCCAAACGCGGTACATCTGTGCGGAGGGACTGGATATCTGGGGAAATGATGCCGAGCGCATTGTCGCGGATACCATCGCCGCGTTATAAGCCGGACAATGGAGCAAAGGAGTACATGCTATGCGTCAGCGCAGGCAATTTATTGCGACAGTTATCAACAGCATCGTATTGGCCGCGCTGCTCGCGTTTATCTTTGGCAATTCACTGTTTGACCGTGCGGAATCCGCGAAGCTGAGCGGCGGATTGCTGGCAGTGCTGCAGCGCGTTTTTCCCTCTCTGACCGAGCATATCGTGCGCAAGCTGGCGCATTTTTGTGAATTTGCCGCATTGGGCTTTGCCGCGCTGCATCTGTGCGCGGTGCGTCAGGCTGTAACAGGGCATTTTATCGCGCACAGCCTGTTCTTCGGCCTGGCGACGGCGGTGACGGATGAATCGCTGCAAATGCTGTCCGACCGCAGCGCGCAGGTGTCGGATGTGCTGCTGGATTTTTGCGGCTTTTGCAGCGGGGCGGCGGTCTTTCTCATGCTGTTTGCGCTGTTTAGGCTGTGGCGGCAGCGCAGGGCGGATCGATAAACAAGTTGACATTCCCATAAAAATCTGGTACTCTGTTTTTGTTATCACTTGGAATGGAGGAACATACGTTGGGCAGACCGCAGAAAAAGGTTCATAAGAGCCAGCAGCAGCGCAAAAAAGAGGCGGAGGCACGCCGTGCCGAGCAGCAGAAAAAGGATGACCGCAATACCTATATCATGCTGGGCATTGTCGCCGTTGTGTTTGTCGCGCTTGCCATCGCGCTGATCTTTTGACATTCTATCGTACGCAGCAGCTAATATGGTACGGCTGACCGCAGGCATCTGATCAGGTGTCTGCTTTTTTGCGTTTAGACATGCATTGACAAAAAATACGAATTATAGTATGCTTAATGGAAAGAATACTGTTTTGAAAAAGCACGGAGGAGAGGCAAATGAAGAAGTTTTTAGCGGAATTCAAGGAATTCGCCCTGCGCGGCAACGTCATTGATCTGGCAGTCGGCGTTATCATCGGCGCCGCATTTCAAAATATCGTCACATCGCTCACCGACGATATCATTTCTCCGATCATCGGCCTGGTCGCGAATATGGATTTTAAGGACTTGGCGATTACAGTGCTGAACGTCAACATCAAATACGGCTCGTTTATCACTGCGGTCATCAATTTCCTGATTATGGCTCTGGTGCTGTTCAGCATCATTAAGCTGATGAACCGCGCGGCGGCAATCGGACATAAGCCGGAGGCGCCTGCTGCGCCGACAACCAAAATCTGTCCGTTCTGCCAGTCGGAAATTTCCATTCTGGCGACGCGCTGCCCGCACTGCACCTCTGTGCTGGAGGAAACTGAAAAGTAAAAAAATCGCTTTTTTTCGCTCGGATCGCGCGGCTTTTGCTGCAGATTCGGGCGATTTTTTTCATCAAACAAATGCAGATATTTGTTTGCGCCTGTGCGGGCCGGTGCGCGCACGCGCATTCTTCAAGGTTTGTTAACAAATTTCCTCTTGCATTTTTTGACTATATGCGTTACGATATATTAGCACTCTAAAGTTAAGAGTGCTAAAACAGAATGACGCTATCGATGAAAAATAAAATCTTGAAAGGATTGACAAATACAATGGCAAAGCAGCAATTTAAGGCAGAATCCAAACGTCTGCTCGACATGATGATTAACTCGATCTATACGCACAAGGAAATTTTCCTGCGTGAGCTGATCTCCAACGCAAGCGATGCGATTGACAAGCGGCATTTCCGTTCGCTGACCGACGCGGCGCTGGTACCGGAAAACGGGTATGAGATTCGTCTGGCGGCGGATAAGGACACGCGCAAGCTGACCATCTCAGACAATGGCATCGGTATGACGCGCGACGAACTGGAAAACAATCTGGGCATCATCGCGCAGAGCGGTTCGCTGGCGTTTAAGCAGGAAAATCAGTCGGAGGACACGGATATCATCGGTCAGTTCGGCGTTGGCTTTTATGCGTCGTTTATGGTTTCCTCGCATGTACAGGTTATCTCCAGGGCGTGCGGCGAGACGCAGGCGTATATGTGGGAATCCGACGGCGCGGACGGCTTTACGATTGAGCCGTGTGACAAGGCGGACTGCGGAACGGATATCATCCTGACCATCAAGCCGAATGCGGAGGGCGAGAACGCCGAGACATACGATGAGTTTTTGGAACCGTATCGTCTGTCCAGTCTGGTACGCAAGTATTCCGATTATATCCGCTACCCGATCCGCATGCTGACGCCGCATTCCCGTCCGCTGCCGAAGCCGGAGGATGCGCCGGAGGATTATGAGACACAGTATGAGACAGTCATGGAGGATGACACGCTCAATTCCATGGTGCCGCTGTGGAAGAAGGATAAAAAGGATATCACAGAGGACGAATATGCCGAATTCTATCGCGGCAAGTTTATGGATTATATGAAGCCGGCGCGCGTCATTCATTCGCGCTCGGAGGGTCTGACCGCGTCATACACCGCGCTGCTGTTCATCCCGTCGCAGGCGCCGTATGATTATTATTCCAAGGATTTCGCCAAGGGCTTGCAGCTGTATGCGTCTGGCGTGCTGATTATGGATAAATGTGCCGATCTGCTGCCGGATTACTTCGGCTTTGTGCGCGGCCTGGTCGATTCATCCGATCTGTCGCTCAATATTTCGCGTGAGATGCTGCAGCATGACCGCCAGCTCAAGGCGATTGCCATCAGTCTGGAAAAGAAGATCAAATCTGAGCTGCTCAAAATGCAGGAGGAGGACCGCGAGGCCTATGAGAGCCTGTGGAAATCGTTCGGCTATTCCATCAAGGTGGGCGCGTATGCAAATTACGGCGCGGACAAGGAAAAGCTGCGCGATCTGATGCTGTTCTATTCCGCAAAGGAAAAGAAGATGGTGACGCTGAAGGAATACCGCGAGGCGATGCCGGAGGGTCAGGAGGAGATCTACTACGCAGCGGGCAGCAGCATTGATACGCTGGATAAGCTGCCGCAGGCGGAAATGGTGCGCAAGCACGACTATGACATCCTGTATCTGACGGCGGATATTGACGAGTTTGTCATTTCGCTCCTGGAGTCGCAGGACGAGAAGAAATTCCGCTCCATCACCGCGGGCGACCTCAATCTTTCGTCTGAGGAGGAAAAGAAGGAAGCGGAGGAGAAATCCACGGCAAACCGCGCGATGTTCGACCTGATGAAGGACGCGCTGGACGGAAAGGTCAAGGATGTGCGCGTTTCGTCGCATCTGGTCAGCAATCCGGTGTGCCTGACCTCCGACGGCAGCCTGTCCATTGAAATGGAGCGCGTGCTCAACGCCGTGCCGAATGGCCAGGGGCAGGTCAACGCCGAGAAGATTTTGGAAATCAACGGCTCGCATCCGATCTTTGATACGCTGTGCAAGCTGTACACGGAGAATCCGGAGCAGCTGAAGAAATATGCGTCGCTGCTGTACAATCAGGCGCTGCTTATCGCCGGCCTGCCGATTGAGGATCCGGCTGCGTTTACCAATTCCATCTGTGAGCTGATGAGCAAGTAAATATCGGTTTTATCGACGGCTCCCTCTGATGAGGGGGCTGTCGTTTTTTCTTTTGTGAAATCATGCAGAGGGAGGGGCGCAGACGGCTCGACAAATCGGGTGGGTGGGCGCGCCGGTTTCCCCACTTGAATAGAAGCAGTTGCATTGCTTTTGCGAAAGCATGCAGAGGGAGGGCGCAGTGCGCCCGCCCTCTCCCTGCACCCACTCCGGCGCGCGTTATCGTGCGGGCTGCTTGTCAAAATAGATGGCTTCCCCAAACGGATGCAGGGGCGTGGTGCCCGTCAAAAACTCCTGACGCCAAATGTTTTTGACGGGCGTTTCATTGTGCGCTGAGGGTTAAGGCCTATAATTGTAAACACTGGCGCGTAAAGGGTTCGTGATACGGCAATCCCTCCAGCGCTGAAAGTGAAAATTTGCGTTTGTAACCCTTCGGGCGAAAAGGCAAACAAGACCCACAGACGCATTCGCTACAGAGCGTCTGTGGGTCAATTCACGCTGCCGCACCGCGGAGACGATATGGCATGGCTTGCAAGCTGTCTACGTTTCCCCATAGCGCGGTAGGGGTTTGGGGGAGTGTCCGCGCCCAGGACATTCTCCCGGAAGCCTGTTTTTCTTGGCAATTGTAAGGAATTCTTAAGAAATCTGTGCTATGATTTGAAAGGAATGCATTGTAAGCTAAGACCATAGACAGCGAGGAGGACAAATATGGGGTATCGAGTTCTTGTCTGTGATGACGACCCGGCGATTGCGCGTGCGATTGCGATTTATCTGCGCGCGGCGGGATATGAAGCGATTGAAGCATATGACGGCATCGAAGCGGTGCGCATCTGTACAGAGCAGACCATCCATCTGGTTATTATGGATATCATGATGCCGGGCATGGACGGCATGCGCGCGACACAGCTGCTGCGTCAGACGCACAATCTGCCGATTATCATGCTGTCTGCCAAGGGCGAGGAAGTAGATAAGATCGACGGCCTGACAATGGGTGCGGATGATTATGTGACCAAGCCGTTTAATCCGGCGGAGCTGATGGCGCGCGTGCGCTCCCAGCTGCGCCGCTACACCGCGCTGGGCGGCATGATGACCGCGGCGGATGCGCCGCAGATCTACCGCACCGGCGGACTCGTCATCGACGACAGCGCGAAGCGCGTCACGGTAGACGGCGATCCGGTCAGCCTGACGCCGCGTGAATACGGCATTTTGCTGTATTTGACCCAGCATGCCGGTCAGGTGTTCTCCATCTCACAGATTTATGAAGCGGTATGGAAGGAGCCTGCCTACAACCCCGAAAATACCGTCGCTGTCCACATTCGCCGCATACGCGAAAAAATCGAAATCAACCCGAAGGAACCCAAATATGTAAAGGTGGTGTGGGGAATTGGCTACAAAATGGAAAAGCTTCACCCGGAGCAGCTGGACTAAGGCCGTTTGCTGGCTGGTACTGCTCGGCATGAGCGCGCTCATCGTGTGGCAGAGCGTTGATCTCGCGTTATACCTCATGCACGATGAACGCAACGATGAGATAGACGGGCGCATACTGTTTCAGCGCGAATTGCCCGCGGATGTGGTCACCGACCAGATGAGCTATACGGCGCAGCAGCTGCTCTTCACGACAGGCGCGGACGACATATCGCGCATCAGCAAGGATGAAATTTACGCGAGCATCTATAACGCGTACACGGACGCCTACTATGATATAGGCGGCGATACGTACGTCGAAGATGACGCAACATATGAGAGCGGCAGCGTGATGACCGAGGAGGAGCTGCAAACGCTGCGCACGGTTTATCCGGCGACGGATGCGTCGACCGACATGACCGACGGACAAATCGACGCCGTCTATCAGTTTGCGTGGCGGCAGGGTATCGTCATGGACGAGGAGGACGCGCGCAATTTTAAAAGCTGGATGGGCTATAACCGCGGCGTATATGAAGCGGTGCGTCAGCAGCTGCTGGCGGATGCAAAGGCGAATGCGCAGAATCTGGAGAGCGTGATTTCCGTAGATGATTATGACTATTACGTCAACTGCTCCGGCAGCATTGCGCGCAGCATCGGCTCGGATGATACCGCCTATCAGACCATCCATAAGGGCGATTACGCCATGCTGTGCACGCTGAAGGATGAAATGCTGGAGTATACCAGCAAGTATATCAGTGAATTTACCGCGAATGACATCGATATGTCGAATTATGCAAAAAAGGGCGACACGATGATCCTCGGCCTGCGGCTGGACGCCTATCATGAGATGCAGAACCATTGGGCGGAAACCGGCGCGGTCATGCGGCGCGCGCTGCTCGTGATCATTGGCGCCGCACTGTTGGCGCTCGCCGCCTTTGTCATGCTGTGCATCGGGGCGGGACATCACGCGGACGCCTATGACAACGCAGTGTATCTCAGCCCGATTGATCACATCTGGACAGAGGTTCAGTGGATTCTATGGGGCTGTGCTGCGATTCCGCTCGTCGGCGCGGCATCGTTTATCGAGGCGTTTGCGTATAAAAACACGCTGCCGCAGGAGACGATCTATGCGCTGCTGATTTCGACGATTGTTTTTTTGGTCGCTATGACCGCCGTGCATCTGCTCTCGCAGCTGCGCCGCATCAAGAACAGGCAGTGGCTGAATGGCTTTATCTGCTGGCGCATCGCGCGCGACATAGTGTACCGCAAGCTGATACGCGGCTATTTGGGGCGCGCCGTGCATTGGCTGGCAGAGCAGTTTCATAAGTCGCCGCTGCGCCGCCGTGTCATCCTGATCTGTGTGCTCGCGCCGCTGCTGTGTGCGCTGTGGCTTCCGATTCCGTTTATCATTGCCGGACTGCTGTATGTCATGATGCGCAGACTGGACGCATTTGAGCGCGTCGCGGACGGTGCGCATGATATCGCGTCGGGCAAGGCAGAGACGAAAATCATCGTCGGGGATACGAGCACAGAGCTGCGCGCACTGGCGGACGATCTCAATTCCATCTCGGACGGCTTGCAGTCCGCGGTGGACACCGCCGTGAAATCCGAACGGCTCAAGTCCGAGCTGATTTCCAACGTCTCGCATGACATCAAAACGCCGCTCACGGGCATCATCACGTATATTGATCTGCTCAAGCAGTGCGATCTGCACGATGAGACAGCGCGCGACTATCTGGAAACGCTCGACCAAAAAGCACAGCGTCTGCGCGTGCTGATATTGGATTTGTTTGACGCGTCCAAGGCGAGCAGCGGCGCGATGACAGTCGAGCTTGCCAGAACGGATTTTGACGCGCTGCTGTGGCAGGCGGTCGGGGAGCGGTCGGAGCATCTGCAAAAGGCTGCGCTCGACCTGCGCATCCAGTCGACGCCGGAGACCTATGTCAGGGCGGACGGACGGCTGCTGTGGCGCATTTTAGACAATCTGCTGTCCAATTGTGCGCGCTATGCGCAGCATGGCAGCCGCGTCTATATCACCATCCGGCCGGAGGACGCGTTTGCCGTGCTGACGATGAAGAACATCTCGGCAGCGGAGCTGAATATTTCCGCCGACGAGCTGATGCAGCGGTTTACGCGCGGCGACCGTTCCCGCCATACAGAGGGCAGCGGCCTCGGCCTGTCCATCGCGCAGAGCCTTGCGCAGCTGATGGGCGGCAGCTGTACCGTCGAGGTGGACGGCGACCTGTTCAAGGCCATTGTGCGCATCCCAAAATGGAGCGACGATACCGCGCAGCCGTAACGCATGTGATACCATCGTGCAGCATGGGGCATACTGCTTCTGTCTAAGTTATATGCGGAGGACGATGGTATGTCTGTTATGCAGATTGATCGCAGCTGCGGCAACGTGAAGTGACCCACAGACGCTCTGTAACGAATGCGTCTGTGGGTCTTGTGCCTTTTGCGCCCGAAGGGTTACAAACGCAGATTTTAACTCTCAGCGCTGGAGAGATTACCGTATCACGAACCCTTTACGCGCCAGTGTTTACAATTATAGGCCTTAACCCTCAGCGCACAATGAAACGCCCGTCAAAAACATTTGGCGTCAGGAGTTTTTGACGGGCACCACGCCCCTGCATCCGTTTGGGGAAGCCATCTATTTTGACAAGCAGCCTTCGTGCTCACAAGCGCCGGTAGGGGTGCAGGGGGAGGGCGGGCGCACTGCGCCCTCTCCCTGCATGATTTCGCAAAAGCAATGCAACTGCTTCTATTCAAGTGGGGAAACCGGTGCGCCCAATGTCACTAAGTTAGAGGTATTTGTTCAAGAGGTAGAGCCGAAACGAATGAGT
>CAZEMM010000081.1:0-8721 GCA_964513445.1 uncultured Butyricicoccus sp.
CCGGTGAACGACATCACGATGCCATACCTGTTACAGGTCTCAATGACATTGTCATCGCGAATCGAGCCGCCCGGCTGAACGATATACTGCACGCCGGATTTGCGCGCGCGCTCCACGTTGTCACCAAACGGGAAAAACGCATCCGAGCCGACAGTCAGTCCGGACTGCTGTGCAATCCATGCCTTTTTCTCCTCCGCCGTCAGCGGCTCCGGCTTAACGGCAAATTTGGTCTGCCAAACGCCGTCCGCCAGCACATCCTCATACTCATCCGAAATATACACATCAATCGCGTTGTCGCGGTCCGGACGGCGGATGCCGTCAACAAACTGCAGGCCGAGCACTTTCGGATGATGACGCAGCGCCCAGTTATCCGCCTTATTGCCCGCCAGACGCGTACAATGGATGCGGCTCTGCTGACCCGCGCCGACACCGACCGTCTGACCGTTTTTGACATAGCAAACCGAATTGGACTGCGTATACTTCAGCGTGATGAGCGAGACGATCATATCCAGCTTCGCCTGCTCGGGAAGCTCCTTGTTGTCCGTCACAATGTTGGACAGCATGTCCGCATCGATTTTGAGGCTGTTATGCCCCTGCTCAAACGTGATACCGAAGATGTTGCGGCGCTCAATTTCCGCCGGCTCATAGCTCGGGTTGATCTGGATAACCGTGTACCGCCCGCCGCGTTTGCTCTTCAGGATTGCAATCGCCTCGTCGGAATAGGACGGCGCGATGATGCCGTCGGACACCTCGCCCTTGAGATAGGCTGCGGTCTGCGCATCACACTCGTCCGACAGTGCAACCCAGTCGCCATACGAGCACAGGCGGTCTGCGCCGCGCGCACGGATATACGCGCACGCAATCGGAGACAGCTCCTCATCCGTGTCGACAAAATAGATCTGCTTTTCCACATCAGACAGCGGCGTGCCAATGGCCGCGCCCGCCGGGCTGACATGCTTAAACGACGCCGCAGACGGCATGCCGGTCGCCGCCTTCAGCTCACGCACCAGCTGCCAGCTGTTAAAGGCATCCATAAAATTAATATAGCCCGGCTTGCCGTTGAGCACCTTGATGGGCAGCTCTCCCTGCTCCATATAAATGCGGGACGGCTTCTGATTCGGATTGCAGCCGTACTTTAATTCAAGTTCTGTCATGTTTCGTTTCCTCTCTCAGCAATGCTTATTGCGGATGATACTGGTCGCCTTGCCGCTTTCGATATCAATAAAGCTGACATACAGCGAAACCTTGTTGTCCTCGTTCAGATTGTTCCATACCATATCGGCAAAGGATTCCAGATCTCCCTCAATGCGAACGGTCTCCGGCTCGCCCTCAAACGAAGGAAGCGGTGCGCCATCGCGCATATAGGTGTGGATAAAATGTCCCAGACCGGCGCGCGGCGCGTCATATTCAAAGAAAAAGCGCTTGTTGCAGTCGGGGTTGCCGTCAAAGCTCTTGAGGATGGACAGCTCATATGCGCCGTCAGACTCCACGATGCCGGAAATGCGCGGGGTATAGTTCGGGCCGTCCGGCTCATACTGGCGGGTGCGCAGCGCGTCAATATAGCTCTTGCCCTCTGCGAGACCGTCGCGCACGGTATCCGTCTGATCGCCGTTGGTCACGATGGTCGCGCCGTTATAGACGCGCACCGGATGATAGATGATGAGCGACGGGTCGACCATTTTAGACGGGTCAAACGCCTGTGTGCGAATGCCGTCCTCCGTCTCAACAAAGACGCGGTTGCGGCTGTTTTCACTGCGGCCCATGATGAAGTAGGCGATGACGGCGGATCTGTCGTCCGCACTGCGTCCGAGCACGATGCCGCGGCCCGGATACCTGTTTTCACGCAGCAGTCTTGCCAAATCAAAAATTTCCATGTCTATTTCCTCTGTATCAGTAAATTTACGGTTTCACTGTGACGATGCCGTCCGCTGACACTGACAGCCTGCCCTCGCAGAACAGCGAGACGACCTGCGGCAGCAGAATATGCTCCGCCTGCGCCATGACACGCTTTTGCAGTGTCTCCGGCGTGTCGTCCGGCTCGACGGCAACCGCCTTCTGTGCGATAATCGGGCCGCCGTCCGTAATCGCGTTGACAAAATGCACCGTCGCGCCCGTGACCTTTACGCCCTTTGCAAGCGCGGCCTCATGTACATGCAGCCCATAATATCCATCTCCGCAGAACGACGGGATGAGCGACGGATGCACATTAATGATACGGTTTTTAAACGCACTGCAAAACCGTTCGTCCAGTACAGTCATAAAGCCCGCCAGCACAACCAGCTGAATATCCTTGTCAAACAGATACTGCGCCAGCGCGGCGCAATATGCCTCGCTCGAGGTGTAATCCTTTTTTCGCAAGACATATGACGGAACATTCGCCTGTCTTGCGCGCTCAATGGCGTACGCCTTTTCATTGGAGGAAACGACAAGGCAGACCCTGCCGTTTTTGATCTCGCCGCGCGCCTGTGCGTCCAGAATCGCCTGTAAATTGGTTCCGCCGCCGGATACCAGCACCGCGATGTTTACCATAGCTGGACACCTTTTTCCCCGCTCTGGCATTCGCCAATGATATATCCGGTCTCGCCACTGTCCGTAATGGCGCGCAGCGCGGCATCCGCCTGCTCTGCCGGAACCGCTACAACCAGACCGGCGCCCATATTGAACGTATTGTACATATCGCGCTCCGGAATATCGCCCGTCTTGGCAATCAGATCAAAGATCGGCGGAGTCGGCAGCGCGCCCTTTTCGATGAACGCACAGATGTTATCCGGCAGCATACGCGGAATGTTTTCATAAAAGCCGCCGCCGGTAATATGGCTCATCGCCTTGACATCTACCGCTTCGATGAGCGACCGGACGGTCTTGACATAGATCTTCGTCGGCGTCAGCAGCTCCTCGCCCAGGGTCTTGCCAAATTCCGAGATATAGCGGCGCACTGATTTCTCATTGATACCCAGCGTTTTGCGCACGAGCGAATAGCCGTTGGAATGCACGCCGGAGGAGGCCACGCCGATGAGGACATCGCCGACCGCCAGCTTGGAGCCGTCGATCATTCGTTCACGGTCAACAAGGCCGACCGAGAAGCCAGCCATATCATACTCATCCACAGGATAGAAGCCCGGCATCTCTGCCGTCTCGCCTCCGACCAGCGCACAGCCCGCCTGACGGCAGCCGTCCGCAATGCCCTTTACCAGCTCCGCGATGCGCTCCGGATAATTCTTTCCAACCGCGATATAGTCGAGGAAGAACAGCGGCTGCGCGCCGCAGCAGGCAATATCATTGACACACATCGCAACACAGTCAATGCCGACGGTATCATGCCTGTCCATCAAAAACGCCAGCTTGAGCTTGGTGCCAACGCCATCTGTGCCGGATACCAGCACCGGATGTTCCATTCCCTGTATCGGCGGCTCAAACATACCGCCAAAGCCGCCAATGGAGCCGAGCACACCCGGAATATAGGTGCTCTCGACAAACGGCTTCATTTTCTTGACCGCTTCATAGCCGGCTGTTACGTCTACGCCGGCCGCCTTATAACTTTCAGAACGGCTGTTAAGCATGTTGTCCAATCCCACTTTCAAATATATTTTTCTCGATGGTGTCCGGAACCTCAATCGGATACTGTCCGCTGAAGCATCCGTTGCAGAAGCCGCATCTTGCGCCCACTGCGATTTTATTTGTCGCCTCAAGCGACAGGTATGCGAGAGAATCAACGCCGACCATCTGCCGGATCTCCTCTACGGTACGGCCATATGCGATCAGCTGCCCGCAGTCCGGAACGTCTGTACCGAAAAAGCACGGGTGCAGAAACGGCGGCGCGGAAATGCGCATATGCACTTCCTTTGCGCCCGCGTCCCGCAAAATCTTTACCAGACGCGCGCAGGTTGTGCCGCGTACAATGGAGTCGTCAACCATAATGACGCGCTTGCCCTCCAGATTGGTGCGCAGCGCGTTGAGCTTGATGCGAACCGAGCGTTCGCGCTTATCCTGTCCCGGCTGAATAAAGGTACGTCCGATATATTTGTTTTTTATCAGGCCGACGTCATACGGGATGCCGGAAGCCTTGGAATAGCCAATGGCGGCAGGTACGCCGCTGTCCGGCACACCGATGACCACATCCGCATCCACCGGATTTTCCTCATACAGATAGCGACCCGCCTCCTGTCTGGCAATCGCGACCGGACAGCCGTCCAGCACGGAATCCGGACGGGCAAAATAGATATACTCAAAGACACACATTGTGTGGTTGCATTGGATGCCACAGTGCATCGAACGAACCTTTCCGTCCTCTACAACAATAACTTCGCCCGGCTCGACATCGCGGATAAATTCCGCGCCGAGCGCATCGAGCGCGCACGTCTCCGAGGCGAACAGAAAGGAATGGTGCAGCTTGCCCATGACAAGCGGCCGAAAACCATGCGGGTCGCGCGCAGCGATCAGCTTGCGGGGCGACATGATAACAAGTGAATATGCGCCCTCCAGCTTATGCATGGAATTCAGCACAGCCTCTTCAATGCTGCCGCACTTGAGACGTTCGCGTACAATGGTGTAGGCAAGCACCTCTGAGTCGCTGGAGGAGCGAAAAATTCCGCCATCCAGTTCAATGGAACGGCGCAGCTTGCCCGCATTGACCAAATTGCCGTTGTGTGTGATGGCAAGGTTGCCCTTGACATGTGTGATGACGACCGGCTGCGCATTTTCACGCGACTGCATGCCGGTCGTGGAATACCGACAATGACCGACTGCGATTGTGCCCTGCAGGCTGTCCAAAATGCGCTGGTTGAACACATCGTTGACCAATCCGACATCCTTGTGGCACTGAATGACGCCGTCATTGTTGACCGCGATGCCGCAGGCCTCCTGTCCCCTGTGCTGCAGCGCGAACAACGCAGTGTAGGTATCATGCGAGGGGCTCATCAGGCCGATGTCCTTTTCATTGACATACATTCCAAACACGCCGCATTCCTCATGCAGCTTATCGGCGCCATCAAATAGCTCCTCTTTTCTCATCATGTATTTCATTTCGTTTCTCTTCCGAATTGATTGGCCGGTATCAGGCGAACTGTGCGGACACTGCCGCGTCCTTTGCCTCAACCTTGGCCTGCATATCCGCTTTAAACTTCTCCAGCTTTTCCGTCAGCGCCGGCTCACCCAGCGCAAGCATCTGTACAGCAAGAATCGCCGCATTTTCCGCGCCATTAACCGCAACAGTCGCAACCGGAATGCCGGATGGCATCTGAACCATGGAAAGCAAGCTGTCCAGACCATCCATAAAAGACGACTTAATCGGAACACCAATGACCGGAAGCGTCGTGTACGCCGCCAGCACACCGCCCAGATGCGCCGCCTTACCGGCTGCTGCAATGATAACGCCGTAGCCGTCCGTTATGGCGTTCTTTGCCAGCTTTTCCGCCGCCGCAGGCGTGCGGTGCGCGGAAATGACGCGTACATCAAACGGGACGCCGAACTGGCTGAGCTTATCCATACAGCCCTGTACAACTGGCAGATCACTGTCTGAACCCATCACAATACATACTTTTTTCATGTTTGGTTTCCTCCTGTTGAACAAATGCCCAAACCTGTTGGGCAACAAAAACGCAGGACACCGCCTGCACATACCGGTGTCCTGCTATTGAACCTCATGGATTGACTTTTTCGTGAAAATGGCTGTAAAAAGCAGCAGACGGGATGCAGTCCCCTCCGCACAGGCGAACAGGTTTCTGTTGTCGGAAAATCCAGCAGTCATCACGTGACGCGGCTCCTTTCGGCCCAAATCGCGAATAAATTTCAAAAACACAACCATATTGTATTACAACCGCTGAGTTTGTGCAACACTTTGTTTGCAATCTGTCAAAATCTCGTGAGAATCACCAACGAAAATCACTGCTGCTCGATGGTTTTTTGGCTTTTTTGTGATTGACCGTGCGATCACGGTGTTTCAAGCAGCCGTGTCAATCTGCGACAGATTTCTTCATTATATTCATGAAGATCATCCATCGTCTTGTGCTCCCGCTTGCCAGTCAGCAACGCCTGCTCAATATCATCCGTGCCGACCAAATTGATATTATATTTCTCCAGCCGCTTTGGAAAGATCAGCTTCAGACCGAGCGCCTTTGCCTCCCACAGAACCATGCCCTGCCCCTCATATCGCGACTCCAGATAAAACGCATCCATTTTTGCGAGATAGGGGAAAGGATTCGGCTGATTCCCCAGGAAATGCACGACATCCTCAAGCCCGCATTGCTTGGCCTGCTGCTCCAGAGCCACGCGATCCGGTCCATCGCCCAGAATATAGCAAGCAATATCCTTCCGCGTCTTGTAAACACGCCCCAGCGTATCAAGCAAAATATCATAGCCCTTTTGATGACACAACCTCCCCATCGAAGCAAGATTGTATTTCTTTGGATCGACAGAAAAATCAATATGCGCGCCGCATTTTGCAAAAATCTCCTTTGTGTCGATCAGGTTTGGTATTGCTGTCACTGTTGCATTTGCAAGGCCGGTCTTATTTTTAAACGGTTGTATAATACCGTCTGAAACAGCGACAAATTCAGAAAACCGCGCGAATTTGCTGTGAAAAAAACGCCACAAAATACGATATTTAGGCTCCTCCTGATATTTGATCTCCATATCGTTGTGAATCCACATCACGCGCTTTTTCGCCGGAATAGTCAATGCGCCAAACGCACAGTCCTGCTGATAATTGCTGAAATCGATCGCAACATCATAAACGACATCCTTTGGAAAATCAAACCGAGGCATCAGCTTCATAATCGCGCCAAACGGAATAAATCGAAAATAATATGGAAATGGTTTCAGATAATGAATATGCACATGCGGACGTGTGGCGGAAAGATCAAAAAAAACTTCTTTTTGAAACAAATAGACATCCACATCATAACGATCAAGCAACGGCTGGCTCATAAGATTTACCAGCGATTTCTGTATACCTCCCACATGTAGATCGCTTTGAAAAATAGCGATTCTCTTTTTGGAATTTTGGTTGTTGCCCGGCTTGTCCGTCGTATTCGGTGTAACGTTTCCCATCTCCTCCAGCAGCAGGCAAAGCTGTTTGAGGTTCTCGCTTTCCTCTGCGGTCAGCCGCTTTGCTGTCTCTTTCCACTGTGCGCGTGTCCGCTGCGTCATTGCGCAATCGATCTGTCGCATGAGCTTCTCGGCCGTCACATCACTCATATGCAGCGTCGCTTCCTCTCGTCCAATCGAACGCAGGAAGCCGTCAACTTTTATATCATATGAAATACCGACGCAGGGAACGCCGTTTTCTGCCGCAAAAATCAGTGAGTGCAGACGCATGCCCACAACTACCGACATACGTGAGAGGAGAGAAAGCGTCTCGCTGATCGAGAGCTGCTCCTCAATGAGAATATGCGGACAGCTTAAATATTGCACGACCTTTTTGGCTGCCAGCACGTCATTGGGGTGTTCCATCGAGATGAACACCGGTATCATATGGTATGTTTCCCACGCCTGATTGGCTGCACGTGCAAACTCCGGCACAGCGCGGTCAAAGCCCTTCCACTCCCGAACGCTAAAGCCAATATAAGAAGAATGGCCTACAATTCCGAGCCGCTGCATCAGCTGCTCGGTTTGGTGGGAAGCAAGCGGCTGAATACAGATTGTAGGATCCGCCGTGCGCACGATGCGCGGATGATTGACCCCCATCTGCTTGAGTTCACATAGCGAATCCTCATCGCGCAATGTAATAATATCGACATTCCGATTGATGATATGCGCCGCGATGCGGCGATGAATGGCGCCATAGACCGGTCCAATCCCGCATCCATACATCATGACCTTGCACCCGTGTCGCTTTGCCAGCCACATCGTCGCGAGATAATAATACAAAGAACGGCTGGAGGTGGCGTTTTGGATCAAACTGCCGCCGCCGCTGATAAACAGGGAACTGTGTCCAAGCACCTGCCAAAGCTCCCTTATATGAAACGTCTGTACCGACTGCACACCGCTCTTCTTTCTCGTATCATTCGGATGACGCGACAAAACACAGACCGGAAGCTCCGGGTCAGCCTGATGAAGCTCATGCACGATTGCGTTCAAAATTGCATCATCACCCGCATTGCCTCTGCCATATGCGCCGCAAATCAGCGCGCCGTCGCGCCTATTGCGCATACGCCTCTGTGCCATGCGCATCGCATAGTGATACAACTCCTGCCCGGAAGAATACGAAAAAAAACGTACTGGATCCAATCCGACCGCAGAAACTAACTGATTCTTCTGTTCATCCGACCGAGCGGCATATGCATCCGCACACATCAGCAGCTTTCTTTCCCTGCCTCCAACCCGCTCCGGCTGAAGCAGACGGCAGTCAGCAATCAAAGCGACCGGATAATTCCGCGCCATTTGAACGCCGTATTTCAGCGCCTCTATATCATGACAATACAGCAGAGCCGCACCCTGAGAGCAGATGCGCTGCAGCACACGCTGGTTATGTAGCGGATTCAGATGCAGACGCACAATACATGCCTCCTGCACAGCCGGTTCCTGCATCCCTTCTCTCTTGCTTTCTCTGCCAAATATATGGATGTTCTTCATATGATTCCTCTTCTTGTCAGCGGAGCGCACAGCCTCGCTCAATTTATGAAAATCATAGCATACCGATACCCTATTGTCAAACAAACGCCGTGTCCCGACGGTGTCAAGTTGTTGTAGGATTTTTATGAAACGAACTCAAATAACGGCAGC
>CAZEMM010000082.1:0-8665 GCA_964513445.1 uncultured Butyricicoccus sp.
GGCTTTATGACGATAAGGCGTTGGAAACATTGCAACAGATTTTGTTTTTCCGTGAGTTTGATATTCCCCTGAAGGAAATCAAAGCTGTTATGGAAAATCCTGTTCTTGAAAAAAATCAGATATTGCAAATGCAGCGGAAGATGCTGGTGGCAAAGAAAGAACGTATGGAGCGTCTGATTGCCAGCATTGACAGAATTTTGAAAGGAGAAAATAAAATGGATTTTACAGTTTTCAGTAAGACAGAGGTAGAAGAAATGTTCCAGACTATGCTTGAGCATATGCCGGAAAACATGAGAAACATTGCGATTAAAGAATTTGGAAGTATTGAACAATGGAAAGAACATTACGTGGAAGTCGTATCTTCGGAAAAAATGCAAAAGGGCTATGCAAAGGTAGTTGAATGGTATGGAGGAAAAGATAAGTTTCTGTCCGTTGCCCAAACTCCCATCAGTAAAGAAGTAGCAGAAAGCTATAACAAGCGAATAGAAGCGATTTTACAAAAACTGATTGCAAAACGGGATTGTGCCATAGATTCTTTTGAAGTAAAAGAGATTGTGGGAGAATACGGTTTTGTTATGAAACAGTTATCCCAGATAAAAGAAGAAAAAGGATTCATGCTGGCACAGGCACAGTATTATCGCAATGAAAAAGTCAAGCCCATGATAGATGAAAAATACGGTGAGGGAGCTTCGGATTATTTTGCACAGGCGATAGAAGCCTTTTATGGGAAAGAATAAAAATCCCACGGCGTCCGGCTTCCGGACCCGTGGGATGCGTGATATTTGTTTGTACCGGTCAGACGTCGAAGCCTGCCGCGCGCAGGATGCTGTACAGCTCATCCTGCGGCACGCCATAGGCGTAGCTGCCGCCGTCCACGCTGACAAGGTATTCGCGTGAGCCGCCCTTGACGAACGACATGGTGTGCGACGCGCCGTCGGTCGCAACCGTGACGACCGCATCCGCCGTCTCATCTGATACAGGATCTTCGATCAGACGGGTATAATCGACGGAGGTGACCGCACCGAACAGCTGCTGCACGGCGTCGTCGTCCATTTCCTCGCCGTCCAGCGTCGCGGTGGTTTCGTCCTGATCCTCCTCGTCGTTTTCGTCGGCAGGCGTTTGCGTAAACTGTACCGTGTGCGTCGCGCCGTCCCATTGCACCATGACCGTCTGCATTTCCTGCAGCGCACAGGTCACAAGCGTTTTGGAGCGCCATTCATTCCAGTCGGTATCCAGAAACGCAAAGTACGACGCGTCACATAGATAGACCGTGCTGCCGCTCTCCGTCTTGACGTAGATGCCGGTTTCATCCGCCGTTTTGCTGCCCACCAGCACAGTGTCATCCAGATTGTTCGCCGTCAGATGAATGCGCACCGGATTGTCCAGACCGTATTGCGCCAGATCGTCCGGCGCGTCCGCCGCGATGGACAGCGCGGTCAGGCCGCTTTGCAGCGGGCTGAGCAGACCGTCGGTCAGCGCGGTGTCGTCCGCGTCGCATGCCTGCGGCTGTGTAAATACAAAGCGGGAGTACGCGTCCGCAACCGTGTCGTCCATATCTGAGGTATCGCGCGCAATCAGCGCGATCGAATTGCTGCCGTCCGGCGTTTCAATCGTCAGGCCGGTCAGGTCGCTCGACAGGCTGTAATAGCTGCCGAGCACGGTCAGATTGCGGTAATACGACTGCGGCTGTGTCAGTGCGGTAACGGTGTCCGCGTCCAGCAGATAGACCGTGTCGCCGCCGTCTTTTGTGCAGTAACTGCCCAGCAGCTCGTTTGTCAGACCGATGCGCAGCACGGTTGTGCCGCCGTCCGTGTCGGTGATTTCGACCGTGTCGCACGCGTCGCCGTCCGACAGCCCGTAGTCCGCGAGCGCGTCACAGTCCTCCCGTACCGTTGTGGCGGAGACGGCGCACGCCGTGTCCAGCAGCTGCTGCATGAGCGTCTGGCTGTAGTCCGCCTCGTCGCCCGACATCGTATAGGTGATGCCGCTGTCATCCGACGCGCACGCCATTGTGAAGTCCGCGCCGTCGCGCGTTGCGACGTGTACGCTGGCAAGCTGCGTGCTGTCCAGCTGGGTCAGCGAGACGGCGGCGTCCGATTCCTCCTCCGATTCGGGCGAGAGCTGCAGGGCGGCATAGGCGGCGCCGAGCACCGCGACCGCGGCCAGACCGATCAATAGATTTCTGGTCGTTTTTTTCATTTACATGCGCCTCCGACGGAAGAACACGACTGCGGCGCATACAAACAGCGCGAGCGGGATGAGCGCCAGAATGAGGAACAGGATAAAGGTTGCCGTCGTACCCGCGACGAGCGGCTCCGCCTGCATGCTCTTGGCCGGAATGGAGACCACCTCGCGGTCGGGCTGCATCACGCTGACCACATTGCGCAGGAAATCGTGATTCATCAGGCTGGAGGCGTTCATCAGATCGTCCGACATCATGAGCGCGGCCGAACAGATGAACACCTGTCCGCCGTCGTCGTTTCCGGTGTATGATGCAAGCGCGGCGAGCGTGAACGGGCCGTCCGTGTCGCCGTCCGCGCGGTCATACGAATCGTACTGCGTCTCATCCGTCAGCACCTTGCTGTACGAGGTGTCGCGGCTTTGCATGATGGCCTCGATCGTGCGGTCATCGCCGGTGTCGGTCAGCGAGATGGATTTCGCGTTGGGCGTGACGAGCACGGCGTCCGAATCGGACAGATCGTCGTTATAGCTGGAGTCGGTCAGCTCCGCCAGAATATCCGGCGCGTCGCTGATGTTGTACTGTGCGTCCAGCACCATATCCGCCTGCACGTCCGCGCCCCACTCCCGAAGGTACGCGTACAGCACGGGAAGCTCCGTCGGGGAGGCCGTGCCGTCGAAGAACAGCAGGTCGCCGCCGCCCTTGATAAACGCATCGATGGCGTTTACCTCGTCCTCGGAATAGTCCGTCTGCGGCAGGCTGGCGATGAGCAGCGACGCGTCGTCCGGAATGTCCGATTCGGTCAGATTGAGCGTCTCGATTGTAAAGCCCGCACTCGTGAGCAGTGTGCTCAGCGTGGTGGAGATGCTCTCGGAATGCCCCTGCAGCACATAGGCGGCGGGGGTGTCCTCGCTTGTCACCGTCAGAATGGCGGAGGTCAGCGCCTGCTCGCCCTGAAAGCCGGTGACGGAGGTGTAGCCGTAGTAATCATATTCCGTCGCGTAAAAATCCGTCGCGTTGAGCACGCGCGTGTTGTCGCCGCACGAGAGGATGACGCTGCCCTCTTGAATGGACGTGGCCAGATCGCTGTATTGGTTGACCGCGTTCGGGTTGGTATACGGATTGATATAGGTGATCTCCAGCTTGTCGCCCGCGAGATTGGCGTACTTATTCAGCAGCGTGTGTACCTTGCTGTAATAGGTGTCATTCTGGAAGTCGCTCTCATCCATCAGCACCGTGACGCTCACCGTCTCCTGCATCTCACGCAGCATTTCCTGTGTGTCGTCGGTGATTTCGTACAGGCCGCCCGCCGTCAGGTCAAGCGTCAGGTCGTAGCGGTCGGTCAGCGACGTGCACACGAGGTTGAGCAGGATGACGACGGCCAGCGCGATGAGGACGCCCGCTGTGGATACGGAGACGCGGCGCAGCGCCTTGCGGCGGCGCAGTTTGACTGCGGAGGAAGCGGAAGGCTCCTTCTTTTTACCAAATAGCTTTTTCATTGCGGCACCTCCTTTACAGTCTGCGGCGCTCGAGCACACGGGCCGTCAAGAATAAAAACAGACCGGTGAGCGAGACAAAGTAAACCAGACTGCCAAACGAAAACGTGCCGGACATAAAGCTGTCATAGCGCGTAAAGATGGACAGCCAGCTGAGAATCGTCCCCAGCACGCCGTCGGAGACCGAATAGCTCAGCATATCCACGACGTACAGGCCGAGAAACAGCGCGAAGGACAGCACAGCCGCGATCAGCTGGCTCTCGGTGACGCTGGATAAAAACAGACCCATCGCGGCAAAGACTGCCGCGGCGCACAGCACGGCGATATAGCAGCCGATGATTGTGCCCCAGGCCGCCTCGCCGAACAGCACGATGATAATGAGCCAAGGCACCGTGCACAGCAGCGCGCGCAGCAGCACGCCGAGCACGGCGAGAAATTTGCCGCCGACGAGCTCCCAGATGCGGACCGGCGCGGTAAACAGCAGCCGGTCGGTGCCCTGCTTATATTCCTCCGCAAACAGCCGCATGGTTAAGATCGGCATGAGGAACAGGAATACGATGAGCATATTGGAAAAGACGCTGCTCAGGTCACTGGACGAGGACAGCACACAGGTCGCAAAGAAATACAGGTTCATAATCGCAATAAACGCGCCGATATAAATATACCCCAGCGGCGAACGGAAAAAGCCCTGCAAATCGCGCTTGCGGATGGCATTCACTTGTCCTCACCTCGCTTTCTTCCGAAGAAACGGCGTTTTTTGGGAGCGGGCTGCGCCGTCTCGGACGCATCCGTATCCTCTTCCGCAGGCGCCGATGCCTGCGCGGGATCCTCCGCCTCGGTCAGCCGGAGGAAGATGTCCTCCAGGCTCAGTTCCAGCTGCTGCATGGACAAAATTGCCATGGTGTTCTGGCTGAGTGCGTCAAAGACGCTGCGGCGGATATCCGCGGCATCCGGCTCGGCAGTGATGTGATAGATTGATTTTTTGCCGTCCTGCGTGTCGATGGCGGCGGCAGATACACCGGGCACGGCGCGCAGCACACGCAGCACCGCATCCGGCTCGCCCTCGATCGTCATACGCAGCTGCTCCGTGCCCGCAGTGCGCGCGCTCAGCTGTTCCGCCGTGCCGTCCGCAACAATCCTGCCGTGGTCAATGACGATAATGCGGTCGCATACCGCCTGTACCTCCGGCAGGATATGGCTGGACAGGATGACCGTATGCGCCTCGCCCAGCGAGCGGATGACGTTTCGGATCTCTATGATCTGCTTGGGGTCGAGGCCGACGGTCGGTTCGTCCAGAATCAGCACCGGCGGGTCGCCGACCAGCGCCTGTGCCAGGCCGACGCGCTGACGGTAGCCCTTGGATAAATTGCGGATGAGCCGTCCGCGCACCTCCGGAAGCCCCGCCATATCGCATACCGAGTCCAAATGTGCCTCCAGCGGCAGCTTGCATTTTTTCAGCTGATAGACAAAACGCAGATATTCATCCACCGTCATATCGGGGTAGAGCGGCGGCTGCTCGGGCAGATAGCCGATGCTGCGGCGGGCGTGATCCGCGTCCTGCTCAATGTCGACGCCGTCGATCACGATCGTGCCGCTGGTCGCGCGCAGACAGCCGGTCAGCATATTCATCGTCGTGGTTTTGCCTGCGCCGTTTGGCCCGAGAAAGCCGACGATCTCGCCTTGCTCCACGGAAAAGGAGATGTCGGATACCGCAGCAAGGCTGCCGTAGCGGCGTGTCAGGCTGGATACTTGTATCATGGAATGCCTCCTAATTGATCATTTGACTTGGGACAAATTCTAGCACAGCAATGTGTTGGTTTTGTGAACAGTACGCATCGGTTGCGTTTACAGGGAAAAAACGATATAATAGATACAGAAAAGAACAGAAGGGAGGCGGCGCATATGCCAGAGGAGCGCAGCAGCTTTGAGGATGGACGGCTGCCCAAACTGGTTTATATTGGACCGATTCAGCTGCACGAGGAACAGGATACCCTTGTTTCGCATCCGGGCTACGCGGAGCTGCTGCTGGTGCGCGCGGGAAGCGGCGCGGTGAAGATCGACGGACGGGACGAGCGCATGAATGCGGGTGATTTTATACTGTGCAGCGCGGGCGAGCCGCACAGCGTATCCGCGGCGGCGGAGCAGCCGTTCCGGGGCGTTGCCTGCGGCTTTGCCGAGCTGTTTGTGCGCGGCATGGAGGAAAACACCTTTGTCAGCCACCAGGAGCAGCAGATCGTGCACACCGGCGTAGCGAGCCGCCCGCTGGACGACATTTTGTCCGCATTGGAAAGCGTGTGGATCGATCCGACGCTGCAAAACGGGGAGCTGATACGGCTGCTGGCCGCGGCGGCGGTTTCGACCGCGCTGCAATTGCAGCGCGCGGCGGCGGAGCGCGCGGAGCAGGCGCATTATGAGCTGGGTGTGCGAACCCGTCTGTATCTCGACCGGCATTATCTCGAGCCGCTGACGCTGGACGCGCTGGCACAGGCGATGGGCGTGAGCAAATACCATCTCGACCGCGTCTTCCGCGCCAGCACGGGCTGCTCGCCCATACGATATATTATCCGGCGGCGTATTGCGCGCGCGCAGACACTGCTCGTCTCCACCGATCAGACCGTACAGCATATCGCGGCGCAATGCGGCTATGAAAATTATAATTATTTTACCGTGCTGTTCCGCAAAAACGTCGGCATGACGCCGGGTCAATATCGAAAAAGCGCACAGGGCCGTGCCGGCCGGCGCGGCAGGTGAATTACTGACAGGCCGCAGCGCGGCGTCCTTTGGTAGATAGTGACAGGTTTTTTCGCAAAACGACCGATTGCATATTGCAAAATAGCAGTAAAGTCCGTATAATCATACTATCAGATTGTTGCACGATAAAACGAACGGGTGCACACATGCGCCCCGCCAAGCATCAGGCGAATGGGAGGAAACGAAAGCATGGACGTATTAAACATCGGTGTTGTCGGCTGCGGCGCAAGCGGCCGTGAGCATATCGACCGCATTACAAACAAGCTGTCCGGCGGCAGAATTGTTGCCGTATCGGATGTTTTTGTCGAGGGCGCGCATAAGGTTGGCGATCCCATCGGCGCAATGGTATACAACAACAGCGCGGACCTGGTCAACGATCCGGATGTCGACGCAGTCATCTGCACGACGCCCGCCTTTGCCCATCATGAGACGGTCATGCAGGCGCTGGAGATTCAAAAGCCGATCTTTTGTGAAAAGCCCCTGACGACAACGACGGAATCCTCGCTGGAGATTGTCGAGGCGGAGATCGAGGGCGGAAAGCACCTCGTACAGGTCGGCTTTATGCGCCGGTTTGACAAGGGAGTCCGTCAGATCAAGCAACTGCTGGATTCCGGCGACTTCGGCAAGCCGCTGTATGTCAGATGTCAGAATTTCGATAAATCGGTAGGCCGCAATTTTGACACGCCGATGGCGGTATATGACACGGCGATTCATGAGATCGCCATGCTGCGCTGGCTGCTGAACGACGATTATGAATCCGCGCAGATTATCATGCCGCGGCAGACCAAGCACACGCATGAGGATCTGATGGATCCGCAGCTCATGACGCTCAAGTTCCGCTCGGGCGTGATCGCGGTTGTCGAGGTATTTGTCAACAGCCGCATCGGCTACGAGATCAACTGTCAGATCGTCTGCGAGGATGGCGTGATCGATCTGCCCAGGCCGATCGAGCCGACCTATCGCAAGGCGGGCGCTATGACCACGCCGATCGCGCAGGATTGGAAAACGCGCTTTGTCGATGCCTATGACACAGAGATTCAGGAGTGGATCAACGCCACCAAATGCGGCGAGATGCGCGGCCCGAACGCGTGGGACGGTCTGGTCGCGAATGTCGCGGCGGACGCGCTCGTTATGAGCCAGGAGGACGGCGCGGTCAAGCCGATCAATCCCGGCCCGATTCCGGAATTTTACTTATAATTCATTTGTTCCGTTCTGATAAAGCTTGTGCGATGGAGCCTGCTGATGTATCCGGCAGGCTCTTTCTCTTGCTCTGGAGCGCTCTGGATTATTGGTATAAGCTGTTGTGCGACTTTGCGAATATTATGTCAAAAATTACAAAAAATAGTAGCAATATATACAATAAAGTGCTATAATAATATAGTAAAAAACAAAGCATGTTGCAGTCATGTGGCAAGGGAGGCGACACGCATGAAAAGGAAAAACTGGCATTTATCCGAAGCGATTGCATACTATCAGAGCATCGGCGCGCCGCAGGATCAGCAGGCGCTGGTTGAGCTGCTGCATGAAGTACAGCGTGAGAAGGGCGGCACGATTCCAAAGCGGTCGATTGAACGCATTGCCACGGCGTATGATGTCAAAAAATCCTTCCTGCGCGCAATGATTAAGACCATTCCCAGCCTGTATGCGGAGGATGCGCCGCATACACTGGAGATTTGCGGCAAGCGCGACTGTATGAAGCAGGGCGCAGAGCCGTTGTCCGATTTTATCGAGCGCACCTATCAGGTGCGAAACGGCGGCGTCAGCGAGACCGGCGGCTTCTGTTATCATATTACCCAATGTCTGAAAAAATGCGGCAAGGGCCCGGTCATCCGCTGGGACGGAAGGATATATACCCATGCGGACGCGGCGCTCATCCGCGCGCTGGTGTGCGGCAATCCGCCGGCGGCGCAGCGGGAGGAGCCGGCGGCCGGCAGACGGTTGATCTCGCTGCACGGCGCGGTATCCGTTCCGCCGGATGTGAGCGACGCGCAGTTTTTTGACGAGCTGGCCGGATTTTTCAAAAAGCGCAAATGGGCGTATCTGGATGATGCGCATGAGGCCGCGCGTGAGGAGAAGTGGGAGTGGGACGATTCGTCTGAGCCGTCCGAATAGCAGAGCTGACTGTAACAGGAGCTGCTGCATCGCCGGTCAGCCTGCGTTAAAAACATGAAAATATTCTGTTTGTGTACGTTTGTCAATGATGTGAGACTGAAAAAGTGAAAGAGTCGTTACCCCACGA
>CAZEMM010000083.1:0-8292 GCA_964513445.1 uncultured Butyricicoccus sp.
ATCAGGTCGGTGAACGTTTTGTCCGGTTTGCCGATGGCAGACAGGGTGACGGTCACGCTGTTGTTGTGGAGATAGCGGTAAAAGAGCATGGCGTGATCCAGCTCCTCCTTTGCCTGAATCTCGTACCAGCTGGCAAAGCCGTCCAGACCCTTGGCGTCATAGAAGTTGGCGATATCCAGATACAGGTAAGCGGAATACATCTCCTTGTTGATCTGGTCGTTCAACAGCGCCGAAACTTTTGTGTCCATAAGATCATCCTCCATTTTTTGCTTTTTCAGCATCATTCGTTTTTGTCTAACAAGTTTAATTTAATATTATAGACCAGGCAAAGCGGAATTACAAGCGCTTTTGCCGCGGTACGGGAAAAGTTTGCAAAAAATTCACTAAGTGCCGGTTCGGACGATATGATCGGCTTTATCATCCGGATGGACTGATGGAAAGGGAAACCCAAGGTTTTCAAGCTTTCACGCAAATACTGTTTTACGGGGTTCCGGCTTTTTCCGGAGCTTCGCTTTTTTTGCGCAAAAAATGTGGCCGGGTGCAGACAAGCCGCACCCGACCGGAGGGGATAAAAAGAAATAAGCGATGTTAAATTGCGGCAAACGCCTGCCTGAGGTCGTCCAGCAGATCGTCCATATTTTCCAGACCGACGGACAGACGAACCAGACCCGGCGTGATACCTGCGGCCTCCAGCTGTTCGTCGGAGAGCTGACGATGCGTCTCGCTCGCCGGATGCAGCACACAGGTGCGGATATCCGCGACATGCACCTCGTTGGATGCCAGCTTGAGCGCATTCATGAATTTAATGGCCGTCTCTCTGCCGCCCCTGATGACGAAGGAGATGACGCCGCTACTGCCCTTGAGGTATTTCTGCGCCAGCTCATGGCAGGCATCATCCGGCAGACCCGGATAATTGACGCTCTCCACCTTGTCGCATTTGGACAGGAAGTCCGCGATCAGCATTGCGTTTTCACAGTACTGCTTCATGCGGACAGCCAGCGTTTCCAGCCCCAGATTGAGCAGGAATGCGGAATGTGCCGCGGGATAGACGCCGAAATCACGCATGAGCTGCATGCGCGCCTTGATGATATAGGCCGCCTTGCCGTAGGTTTCCGTGTAGGAAATGCCGTGATACGATTCATCCGGCTCGGTCAGATCGGGGAAGTTGCCGTTTGTCCAGTCAAATTTGCCGCTGTCGACGATGACGCCGCCGACCTGCACCGCGTGGCCGTCCATATACTTGGTGGTCGAGTGAATGACGATATCCGCGCCAAAGTCAAACGGCTTGCACAGAATCGGTGTTGCAAATGTGTTGTCGACGATGAGCGGCACGCCGTGCGCATGCGCGAGGTTTGCAAAGCGCTCGATGTCAAATACCGTCAGCGCCGGATTGGCGATTGTTTCGCCAAAAACAGCCTTGGTGTTCGGCTGGAACGCGCGGCTGATCTCCTCGTCGCTCCAGTTCTTGTCCACAAAGATGCATTCGATCCCCATCTTCTTGAGCGTAAATGAGAACAGATTGAACGTGCCGCCGTAGATTTCCGCCGTGCTGATGATGCTGTCGCCCGCGCTGCAAATATTTAAGACGGACAGCAGGGTCGCGGCCTGACCGGAGGAGGTGCACATGGCGCCGACGCCGCCCTCCAAAGCGGCAATCTTGTCCTCAACCGCCATGACGGTCGGGTTGCCGAAGCGAGAATAAATCAGCGCCCTGGTCGGGTCGTCAAAAACTGCGGCGACCTCTTCAGTCGAATCAAACACATAGGTCGTGCTCTGTACAATCGGCATGACGCGCGGCTCGGAATTTTTCGGCGTGTAGCCGGCGTGCAGGCATTTGGTTTCGTCTCTCACGTGCTGTATCCTCCGTTTATACGATTTTAAGTGCGGCGGTAAACCATTCCAGCCGCGCTTGCATAAGCTATTTGAGCCATTTATGCAGAACTTATTCGTATTATAGCACGAAAACGGGATATTGTAAAATACAATCTTGCCACGTTTGCATGGATACGATATAATAAAGCTATCATTATAAAGAGTTTTATCGCGATTGCATACGGAGGAAGTATGGAACAGAGTAAGATCGACCGCATCAATGCGCTGGCGCGCAAATCCAAAGCGGAGGGACTGATGCCGGAGGAGCAGGCGGAACAGAAACGGCTGCGAGAGGAATACATCGCGCAGTACCGCGCCAATCTCAAGGCACAGCTGGACAATACGGTTGTTGTGGACGCGAAGGGAAACCGCCGTCCGCTGCGCCGCAATACGCCATACAACGGACTGCGCAGGTGAGGAAAATGGATTGCAAACAGACGTTTATTGAATTATATCAGCAGCATATCACCCGGCGCGGCGCGGACCGTCTGTTGGAATGGCTTCAGGGCACGGATTTTTTTACCGCACCGGCATCCACCCGGTTTCACGCGGCGTATGAGGGCGGACTGGTGGAGCACAGCCTGCATGTCTATCAGGTGTTTTTAAAAAAGCACTTTGTAGAGGGGGAGGACGACCCGGAAAGCGTCGCCATTTGCACGCTGCTGCATGATATCTGCAAGGCGGGATTTTATGAGGTGTCGATGCGCAACCGCAAAAATGATGCGGGTGTGTGGGAAAAGGTGCCGTATTATACCGTCAATGACAGATTTCCCTATGGACATGGTGAAAAATCGGTGTTCCTGATTGAACGCTTTATGCGGCTCAAGACAGAGGAGGCGGTGGCCATCCGCTGGCATATGGGCGGCTTTGACGACGCGGCCAAATCCGGCTCGTTCACCATCGCGCATGCGTATGAGCAGTATCCGCTCGCGGTCAAGGTGCATCTTTCCGATCTGGAGGCGACGTATTTGTGCGAAAACCGCAGTGAGGAGCAGGCGTAACGCACGTTATGTGTTAGATACCGCGCATATCAGACGGCACATGCCATCCGCTACACACGGATAAAAAACGAATAGGACAAGAGAGCAACATGAAAAGGAAAACAAGATGGAAGCCGACGCGGTGGAAACAGCAGAGCCGGACGCGGTTATCGAGCAGAAGGCGGTCGCATGGAGCGGAACCTGCGGCGCGAATGTCAAATGGGAATTTGATGGCGCGACGATGACCATTGCTGGCAAGGGGCCGATGACGGATTTTCCGTCGATGGAGGACCGGCCATGGGATGCATTTGCACAGTCAATCAAAACCGTTATCATCCGAGAGGGCGTGACGGCGGTCGGTGACCTGTCGTTCCCCAGCAGTCAGGGGCTTCGCACCGTCTATCTTCCTGTCAGCATGACGTATTTGGGGAAGGGTGTGTTTGGCTATTGCGACAGCTTAGAAAGAGTATATTATGCGGGCACGTCTGCGCAGGCAAATGCAATGGATAGTGGCAGAAAGTCCTTTACCAACGGACATATAATGTGAAGCCTGCGTCGTTTGTGGATGTCAGCGATCCGAACGCGTACTATTATGCGCCGGTGGTATGGGCGTCGGAGAAGGAGATTACGATGGGTACCTCGCTCAGTCGGTTCTCTCCGAAGGCGACCTGTATGCGCGAGCAGGTCGTCACCTTCCTGTATCGTTATTATGTAAAGTAAGCCTGAAAAGGAAGTCAAACGCCTCCCTCATCAGAGGGAGCCGAGCCTGTCGGAAGCCTGCCGCGTGCAGGCTTCTTTGTTATACAGAAAAAATTAACTATGAACGGCGGATATTTCGCCGGAAAATTTCGACAGAAAGTCAGTTTACATTGAAAACAACGAAGCGTATAATGATATTCAATTACAATAAAAGCAGGCCGTAGAAAAGATGAAATCTCATCGCATTGGTTGAGAAAATACACAGGCATAGGAAAAGGAGTCGATTTCGATGGCATATTATTTCTCCGAACCGTCCCGTACGTTTAGCGAGTACCTGCTGGTACCGGGCTATTCTTCAAAGGAATGCATTCCGTATAACGTCAGCTTAAAGACCCCGATCGTGAAATATCGCAAGGGGCAGGAGGAGCCGGCGATCTCTATCAATATCCCGATGGTTTCCGCGATCATGCAGGCGGTTTCCAATGATACCATGGCGATTGCGCTGGCAAGGGAAGGCGGCATGTCGTTTATTTACGGCTCCCAGAGCGTTGAGGACGAGGCGGCGATGGTCGCGCGGGTTAAGAGCTATAAGGCCGGCTTTGTCGTTAGTGATTCCAACATCAAACCAGATGATACGCTGGACGACGTGCTGGCGCTCAAGGCAAGGACCGGACATTCCACCATGGCTGTCACGGCGGATGGAAGCCCGACGGGTCGCCTGCTCGGCATTGTCACCGGACGCGATTACCGCATCAGCCGTATGGATACAGCGACCCGTGTAAGCGAGTTTATGACGCCGTTTGAAAAGCTCATCACGGCGGATAAGGAAACGACGCTGAAGGAAGCAAATAACATCATCTGGGATCACAAGCTCAATGCGCTGCCGATCATTGATGAAAATGAGAATCTGGTTTATATGGTATTCCGTAAGGACTATGATTCGCATAAGGAGAATACGCTGGAGCTGCTGGACGCCCATAAGCGGTATATGGTTGGCGCAGGCATCAATACCCGCGATTATGAGGAACGCGTACCGGCGCTGATCGAAGCGGGTGCAGACGTGCTGTGTATCGACTCGTCCGAGGGCTTTTCCGAGTGGCAGAAGATGACCATTGACTGGATCCGCGCGCAGTACGGCGATGCGGTCAAGGTCGGCATGGGCAATGTTGTCGACAAAGAGGGATTTTTGTATCTGGCAAAGTGCGGCGCGGACTTTATCAAGGTCGGCATCGGCGGCGGCTCCATCTGCATCACCCGAGAGCAGAAGGGCATCGGACGCGGCCAGGCAACCGCGCTGATTGAGGTTGTCGCGGCGCGTGACGAGTATTATGAGCAGACTGGCATTTACATCCCGATTTGCTCCGACGGCGGTCTGGTTTATGATTATCACATGACGCTCGCGCTGGCAATGGGAGCGGACTTTCTCATGCTGGGCCGGTATTTCTCCCGCTTTGACGAATCCCCGACCAATCGCGTGGTCATCGGCGGCTCCTATATGAAGGAGTATTGGGGCGAAGGCTCTGCGCGCGCGAGAAACTGGCAGAGATACGATATGGGCGGCGATAAAAAGCTGTCGTTTGAGGAGGGTGTTGACTCCTATGTACCGTATGCCGGCTCGCTCAAGGATAACCTTGGCATGACGCTGTCGAAGATTCGCTCGACGATGTGCAACTGCGGCGCGCTGACCATTCCGGAGCTGCAAAGCAAGGCGAAGATTACGCTGGTTTCCGCGACCTCGATTGTTGAGGGCGGCGCGCATGATGTCATCCTCAAGGACTCGTCCGCGAACGTCGTCAAGTAAAGCATTCAATCCAATTTCTAAAATCGGCAGGGAAGGCCTCTCTGCCGATTTTTTAATATTCCTTGACTTTTTGCCGGATACCCCCTATAATCAAGTCGTATAATACGCTTTTGTATGATAACGCATTACTAGTTTGGAGTGAGAAATTATGACTGATCCGTATAAGATTTATTTAAGCGAAGATGAAATCCCGAAGCAGTGGTACAATGTCCGTGCGGATATGAAGACCCAGCACCGTCCGATTTTGAACCCGGCGACCCTACAGCCGGTGACGGTAGCCGATTTGGAGCCGGTATTCTGTACCAAGCTGGCCGAGCAGGAGCTCAATAACACCGATCGCTTTATCGACATTCCGGAGCCGGTGCGCGATCGCTACCGCATGTACCGTCCGTCGCCGCTGATGCGCGCATATTATCTGGAAAAGGCGCTGGACACCCCGGCGAAGATTTATTATAAGTATGAGGGCGGCAATACGAGCGGCAGTCATAAGCTCAACTCATCGATCGCACAGGCGTTTTATGCCAAGGAGCAGGGCCTCAAGGGCGTCACCACGGAGACCGGCGCAGGTCAGTGGGGCACAGCGCTGTCGATGGCTTGCCGGTATTTTGATTTGGACTGCAAGGTCTATATGGTAAAGTGCTCGTATGAGCAGAAGCCGTACCGCAAGGAGGTCATTCAAACCTATGACGCGGAAATCATTCCGTCCCCGTCTATGACGACCAAGGTCGGCCGTGAGATGAATGAACGTTTTCCGGACAGCACAGGCTCGCTCGGCACGGCAATTTCCGAGGCGGTCGAATACGCGGTTACACATGAAGGCTATCGCTATGTGCTCGGCAGCGTGCTCAATCAGGTGCTGCTGCATCAGAGCGTCATCGGTCTGGAAGCAAAGGCTGCGATGGAAAAGGTTGACGCATATCCGGATATTGTCATTGGCTGCGCGGGCGGCGGCTCCAATCTGGGCGGCATTATGGCGCCGTTTATGGGCGATAAGCTGACCGGCAAGACAAATCCCTATTTTATCGCCGTAGAACCGGCGTCCTGCCCGTCTCTGACGCGCGGCAAGTTCGCGTATGATTTCTGCGATACCGGCATGGTCACACCGCTGGCAAAGATGTATACGCTGGGCTGCGGCTTTATTCCGTCTGCAAACCATGCGGGCGGCCTGCGCTATCATGGTATGAGTCCGATCCTGTCACAGCTGTATCATGACGGCTATCTGAACGAGGCGCGTGCAGTCGAGCAGACCGCAGTATTTGAAGCGGCGGAGCTGTTTGCAAAGGTGGAAGGCATCCTGCCGGCGCCGGAGTCCTCTCATGCGATTTTGGCGACGATTCAGGAGGCGGTAAAGTGCCGTGAGAGCGGTGAGGCAAAGACCATTTTGTTTAACCTGACCGGCACAGGCTATTTTGATCTGACGGCATACAAGGCGTATAATGAAAAGACCATGACCGATTATATTCCGACAGATGAGGATCTGGAAAAGGGCTTTGCGACCATTCCGCGTTTGCCGGGCATTCAGGAAACGGTATGATTTAGCACCTTCGTAAAAACAAGCCAAAAAATCGACGCCCTGTATTATTTTATGGATACAGGGCGCTTTTTGTTGCTTTTCGGATGGGCAAGTGCTATCATGAAGATAAGAGAAGGGAGTGAGAACATGTATAAAGAGCAGATTTTGGAATACCTGAGACCATATAGCCGCAATGATGAGAATCTGGAACGGATGGCGGATTTGGTCGCGCGGAAAATGACGGTAAAGCCCTGTCAGCCCGATCCGAATATAGCGGGACAGGCGTTGGAAATGAGCAGCTGGAGCAACAGCACCATGCGCAATCGTTATGCCAGTCTGCTCACGGCGAGCATGATGCCAGAGAAACGTGCGCAGGTACATCCGGCTTTTATTTCTGTGGCCAGCCAAATGGATGCGCTCGATTATGCATTGTTACTCCATCTGAGCAATCAGGTTGTCATGAGTGTTGCGGATTGCTATATCTGCCGCACAAGACGGGAGGGCGGCTTCGGCGGCAGGCAGACAGAGGTACCGGAGAGTGCGCTGAAGCTTGTACAGCGCATGACAGAATTTTTGCCGGAGGATGGCGATTATTCCCGCGTGCAGGCATCGATTGATAATTTACTGCGCCAGCAGCTGATTGTGATCAACATGAAATCCCAACGCGAACCGTTGGAGGATGTGCGCGGCGAGAGCTATGAGAATATCTATATGCTCTTTGAGCCGGTCATCACGAAGACAAAGGAAAAATTCCAGGAACGCTTTCCCGAATATACACACGGGCAGCTGCGTCTGCGAACCGGTGTGCTCACCTTAACCGCCTTTGGCAGACGGTTTGTCAACTCCTGCATGGATGAGCGGCTCGCAGAGACGCAGGAACAGCAGCCTGTTTAAAACTTGACAAATGGAACGCGGATTGCTATACTAAGTAGGTCGAATACGCCGCTGTGGCGAAATCGGCAGACGCAAGGGACTTAAAATCCCTCGCTGGCAACAGCGTACCGGTTCAAGTCCGGTCAGCGGCACCACGTCGGAGCAAGCTCTATATCGCTTGCTCCGACTTTTTTTCAAAAAGTCAGAGCGCACTCATGCCGCTGCTCCTCCTTATCATGCGCGACCCGTTGACGCTGGGGTCGCGTCTGAGAACGGAACTGTTTGCAGTGCGCGTCGACGGCAGCAGTTACAGCAAGCTCTATATCGCTTGCTCCGACTTTTTGGTTTGCGTATCTGAAACAGTTACCAAATTCCAACCCAGCGGAGCGGTTGGAATTTGGAGAGGAGGAATGCGGATGCCATTCCGACGAGCACGCACGAAAAAAGCTCCCAACAAAGCGTTGAGAGCTTGAGTCCATGGACAACATCATCAGATTGCACGGGTAACCTTGCCGGAACGGAGGCACCGAGAGCAAACATTGATATGGCACGGA
>CAZEMM010000084.1:0-7514 GCA_964513445.1 uncultured Butyricicoccus sp.
CACATGTCCTTGGAAAGGGACATTAAAAACTACTACTCTATAATACAAGGAGAATAGATCATTTATGCATGACACAAAAACAAAACGAGAAAAGTACATCCCGATTGGCGTACTGGTTGCAGTGCTTGCGATATGGTATATTATCACAAAGCTGGAAATCGTTCCCGCAGTAATGATTCCAAGTCCGGGCGCTGTTATCGCCGCTGGGGCGGATATCATCAAAAACGGATATAAGGGCTACACCCTGTTGCAGCACCTTGGAGCCAGTCTGGAGCGCCTGATTATCGCGTTTGTGCTGGTTCTGGTCACGGCAATCCCTCTGGGATTGCTCAGCGGATATAATTCAACTGTTCGCGCGTTTGTCGAGCCGATCGTTGAGTTTTATCGTCCGTTGCCGCCGCTGGCGTATTACACGATCCTGGTCCTGTGGATGGGAATTGACAATTCCTCTAAAATTACGCTGCTGTTTTTGGCAGGATTTGCCCCGGTCTATATTGCCTGCGTTTCCGGGGTACTAAAGATCAAAGAGGATTACATCTACGGCGCACAGACATTGGGAGCAACAAGCAAGCAAATATTTTTCTATGTTGTCTTTCCAGCTACCCTGAGTGATATTTTTACCGGTGTGCGCACGGCGATTGGCGTAGAATATACCACGTTGGTCGCCGCAGAAATGGTTGCCGCAGTAAGCGGCATCGGCTGGCTGGTATTGGATGCCAGCAATTATCTGAGAAGCGACATTATCTTCTTTGGCGTCATCCTGATGGGAATTACAGGAATTCTTCTGGATCAGCTCGTCCGATTTATCGAGAGAAAAGTGGTCCATTGGAAGGGAAAATCATAATGCGGCGCACGATGCGTATCAACTGATAAGAGAAGCAATGATGAAAATAAGGAGGACATTATGAACAACAAACGAATTATGAAAAGACTGGCCGGCATAACTGCGGCCGCAGCAATTCTCGCTACAGCAATCTCAGGGTGCGGATCCAGTGGTTCCAGCGCATCGGGAAGTGCAGGCGAAAGCACAGCATCGTCAGATATAACAGTCAATATCGGTACGATGGATCTGGTCAATGCAGATCTGATCGCCCGCAAGGAAGGCTATTATGAGGATCTTCTGGATGCGGATGTGAATATTGTGAGCTTCAGCTCCGGCAAGGACGTGAATACCGCTATTGCTTCCGGCTCAATTGACATCAGTGAGCTGGGCACTTCGCCATCCGCATTGGGAATTTCCTCCGGCCTGGGTTACTCTGTCGTCGGCATTGGCGATATCATCGGATCGGCGGAATCGCTGGTAGCAACCGCAGATTCCGGTATTTCGGATGTCACAGATTTGGTAGGCAAAAAGGTTGCCACACCGTTTGCATCTACAGCACATTATTCGCTGCTGAGTGCACTTAAATTGGCGAACGTTGCAGACACGGATGTCAATCTGCTCGACATGGAGGCGGACGATATCTATGCGGCATGGCAGCGCGGGGACATTGACGCAGCTTATATCTGGTATCCAACGCTGGATAACCTCATCAAAGAAGGCGGTACCGTTATTACCGGCAGCGATGTATTGGCCGAGAAAGGCTATGTCACCGGCGATCTGATTGTCGCGCGGGATATATTTGCTGAGGAACATCCGGAACTGGTTGCACAGTTCCTGACAGCTGATTTGAAGGGCAACGAAGTGATTTTCAACGACGCGGACACCGCAGCGAAAGATGTCGCGGAGATGCTTGAAATCGATGCGACGGATGCAGCCTCTCAGTTGACTCAGTTTACCTATTTGACCGGTGAAGAGCAGCTTTCCGAGCAATGGCTCGGCGGAGGTTTGGCGCAGAATCTGAAGGACACGGCAGATTTTCTGGTTGAGCAGCAAAGCATTACATCTGCGCCGGATTTGGAAGCCTTCCAGGCTGCAATCAAGACGGAATATCTGGAGCAGGCAATCGAGCTACTTGAATCGGAGTGAGGAGGGATAAAAGAGGCATGAAAACGAATCACCAAAATATTCCCTACGAACCGGAGGGAGAGCTTGTCCAGCTGAACCAGGTCCATGCGAATGCTGAAGCATCTCATTCCACTGACGAAGAGGGACAGATTGAAATCACCGGCGTGGACCTCGATTATAAGGGGCTGACGGGTCCGGTCAAGGCCTTGCAGGATATCACCTTCAATATCTATCGCGGAGAGTTTGTGTGCGTGCTCGGGCCGTCCGGCTGCGGCAAAAGTACACTGCTGAAAATTATCGCGGGGTTTATTCCGCCAACGTCCGGCACAGTGAAGCTGGATGGAGAAGAAATCAAGGGGACAGACTGGCAGAGGGGGGTTGTGTTCCAGCATCCGCCGCTTTACGATTGGTTCTCAGTCCGTGAGAACGTTGAATTCGGCCCCAAAATGCGCGGTCTGCCAAAGGAGCAATATCACAAGCTGGCGGAAGATTTCCTTGCAAAGGTCGGATTGACGGAATTCGCCGATAAAAAGATCTATGAATTGTCCGGCGGTATGAAGCAGCGTGTTTCAATTGCACGCGCGCTGGTCAATGATCCGGAGATTCTGCTGATGGACGAGCCGTTTGGCGCACTGGATGCCCTGACAAGAGAAACGGTTCAGGATCTGACCAGAAAGATCTGGTGGGAATCCGGCAAGACCATCTTCTTCATCACCCATGATGTTGAAGAAGCGCTTCTGCTCGGCTCCCGAGCCATTGTCCTGAGCCGACATCCGGGCAAGGTAATGGATGATATCCCGCTGAATTTTTCCCAGAAAATTGCGGAGGGGGAATCGACAGATATCAAATTTACCAAGGAATTTTATCAATATCGCGAGCATTTGTTAAAGCTGATTAACAGTCAGCGCGATGAAAGGCTCGATCAATAAATCTTTCCTTGTTGCGGTGGGAATACGCTGCCGGGGAATTTCTCCGGCAGCGTATCGGCCCATTCCGGTCAGAAAAAACCAAATTCAAATCATTTATATTATGGAAGGAAAAGATCCGACATGAATAAATACAAACTAAACGGTGCGGAGACACTGCAATATGACAAGACCTATAATCAGCATCCATGGCTCACGGGCAATGTAAACCCAATTGCCGTAGAAAAGGCAGATGGGATTTATTTTTGGGATTATGATGGAAAACGCTATTCTGATATGGGAAGCCAGCTCACCAACGTCAATTTGGGTTACGGCAACCGGGAAATTTCCGATGCGATACGCGAGCAATTGGATATCCTCCCATATGTTGCGCCGAAGTTTGCCTCCGGTCCGCGGGCACAGCTGGCAAAAATGCTGGTCGATCTTGCGCCGGATAATATGCAAAAGGTATTTTTTGCGTTGGGAGGGTCGGATTCCAACGAAGCCGCGATTAACATGGCGCGCACCGTCACGGGGCGTCCTAAAATATTTTCCCGCTATCGCAGCTATCATGGCTCAACGCTTGGCTCGGGAAATCTGTCGGGCGATCCGCGCCGGTTCGCGCTGGAAAATCCGGCGGCAACCGGATTTATCAAATTTTTCGATCCATACGTTTACCGCTCCAAAATTCGCTTTCAAAATGATCATGAGGCTTCAGCGTTTTATCTGGACAAGCTGCGGGAACAGCTGTTGTACGAAGGGCCGGAAAATGTTGCAGCCATCGAAGTCGAATCCATCACCGGCGCGAATGGCGTAATTATTCCGCCTGACGGATATTTACAGGGGTTGCGGAAAATCTGTGATGAATATGGTATCCTGCTTATCTGCGACGAGGTCATGGCTGGATTTGGACGCACCGGAAAAATGTTTGCCTTTGAAAATTGGGGGATTCAACCGGACATCATCACGTTTGCAAAGGGCGTCACCTGCGGATATATGCCGCTGGGCGGCATCATTATCAGCAAGGAAATCGCAAAATACTATGAGGATCATGTGTTCCAGTACGGTTTGACCTACAGCGGGCATTCTTTGGCGTGCGCCGCCGGCATTGCCTGCGTCAATTATTATCAGGAGCACCATATTTTAGAGCATGTCAACGAGGTCGGCAAAGTACTGGGGGAGCTTTTGGAGGAACAGAAGGAGAAGCATCGCTGTATAGGCGATGTCCGATATATCGGCTTGTTCTCCGCAATTGAGCTGGTGAAGGATAAACAGACGCGTGAACCGTTGGTTCCATACGCGGATCAGAGCGGTCAAATGGGCAAAATCATTGCTCTGTTGGATGAACGCGGCTTTTCCACCTATGGGCGCGAAAACAATATCAATATTACGCCGCCTCTGATTATTACAGAGCAGCAGCTTCGGGAGGAGATGGAAAAGCTGGATGAGGTAATGGGCATCGTAGACAGGGAATTCCTATGAAGCAAGGCTGAAGGGGATGCGCTATGCATCCCCCTAGAGAAAAATGAAGCTGCCGCTTCACGAATTATGATTCGTGAAAGCGGCAGCTTCTTATTTGGCAAAATATAGAATGTTATTCCGCAACCTTGAATTCCTCTTTAGCTGCCGAACATAGCGGGCATTCAAAATCAGCCGGAAGATCCTCCCACTTGGTTCCCGGAGCAATGCCTCCATCCGGATATCCTGTCGCTTCGTCATACTCCCATCCACACAAACCACATGCATACTTCATTTTCATTACCTCCTTATGCTTTCCAGAGACTGTGCAGATTGCAATACGCATAGACAGCCTCAACCTCGTCTCCTTCACACAGCGCAAAGCAAACCTTCGGCGGCTGCCCCGGCTGGAGAATCTTACGTTGGTTGCCCTGCTTGGTTTGCAGAGAAACCCACTCAATGTAATGCTCCGGCTGCATCGGATGCTCCACCGAACCAACCGTTACAACGACCGTATTGCCTTCAACCTGATAGACCGGGACATGCTTTTCCACTGCTGCGTCTGTCGTGCCCGGCACGATCTTCGTCATCTTCTGTCCGCAACACATCACCGGCGCGCCGGAATTTTTTACCATGGCAACAATATTGCCACAATGCTCGCAAATGTAGAATGTCTGCTCCATGCCATAAGCCTCCATTTCCAGAGTATATCCCATTTTTTCTATGGATACCGTCTTTATTGTATCTAAAATAATAATAGAAGTCAATGCTATTTTGCAGATCACAAACAAAATAAAAACAGAAAACAGCTGCCGAGCACTGCTCAGGCAACCGTTCTCTGTTTCGCCGCACCGCGTCACTGGCGCATGCGTTGGTGTTCGCCATGTTTTACAGGCGGCATCCTCCATACATCCGCAGTATATTGTAGCAAAATACGCCTTTTGTGTCAATCACAATATATCCCATGAGATTCCTCACGATTGGCCATCGCGTACCAAATACCGATGCACAATCGTCGCAACCTGCGCACGGCTCGCTGTCTGCTTCGGCATCAAATTGCCATTGGCATCGCCCTGAATGATTTTACTCTGTGCCGCCCATCGCATAGCTTCATCAGCAAATGCGCTGACCTGCTTTGCATCCCAAAATCGCTCAAGCGACACATCAGCATCCGGCTTGCCCGCCATACGCCATAATATCGTCGCCACCTGTTCGCGCGTAATGGTGTCATTGGGGCCAAACCGTCCATTGCCATAGCCAAAAACAAGCTGCTCCTGTGTCGCCCAGAGCACCGCACTGGTATACCATTTTCCATCTGCAACATCGGCATACACCGACATCCTCTTCACTGACGGCGTACCGGCATAATTATACAAAATCTGCGCGAGCTGTGCACGCGAAAGCGTGTCGTCTGGGCCGAATTTCCCGTTCCCATAGCCGCTCATCAAACCGGTTTCAATTGCATAATCAACGTCCAGATGATACCATGCCGTGATGTTAACATCCGCAAATGCCCTGCTTGGACAAGCTGTGCCGCTATCGCAGGCCGTTCTCCTCCAGCTGACGGCAATCGGTGACAGTCCGTCCACAACAAAGCGCAGTCCATCCGCCGCCTCTGTGACGGCGGGCATCTCGGTTTCACCCGGCTGATGTCCATTTACCGCTTCACCGAACATGTGTACCACAGAAAAATCATATTGCTCCGCATTTGTGTCATCTGGATAGGGCACGGTGACAGACAGGCCATCCTTTGGGAAGTTTTCTGCGGTTGCAGCCTGCCAACTCTTTCCGCCATCCGTGCTGACCTGTAATGTCGCGTCAAGCATCGTGGTCTGGTTTGCCGTATATCCCTGCTGTGTAGCTATACGCACCAGCTCGCTCTCTATGGCGTCAACGGTATCATACACCGTATTCTGCAAGCCCGCCGGCACTTCGGAAAGGCCGCTTTGTATGTCAATCTTTTCCTCTATCTCTGGTTGCTCCACCATTGGAATCGTGACAGAACGGGTATCCCAATACGTTTTTCCATTTAATTGTACGCTTGCCGTATATACCGTACTGCCTGTCGCAGTCATAGTTGCGTCCGTCGTCTGTACAGAGGGTGTTGCCGTCTCTATGTATGTATGGCTGCTATCATATGCGCAGGTAAATTCCGCGCGCGCCGTGCTGTAATCGCTCGCCCAAATCCATGCAGGCTCTCCATACATGTGGCCGGTCGCCGGAATAGTTTCCTGTTCCTTGATGACCGCATCGCAGACCGAGCAGTGGCTGCCCGCTGTTTTGCCCGCTTCTGTGCATGTCGCCGCGACTGCTTCGTCGGTCACTTCGGTGTGGCCGACCGCCGGAATTTCTTCCTGTTCCGTGATAACCGCATTGCAGACCGAGCAGTGGCTGCCCGCTGTTTTGCCCGCTTCTGTGCATGTCGCCGCGACAGCTTTATCGGTCACTTCGGTGTGACCGGTCGCCGGAATATCTTCCTGTTCCTTGATAACCGCATTGCAGACCGAGCAGTGGCTGCCCTCGGTCAAACCGGTTTTCGTGCATGTCGCCGCGACGGCCTTATCGGTCACTTCGGTGTGACCGGTCGCCGGAATTTCTTCCTGTTCCTTGATGACCGCATTGCAGACCGAGCAGTGGCTGCCCTCAGTTTTGCCTGCTTCCGTGCATGTCGCCGCAACAGCTTCATCAGTCACTTCGGTATGGCCGGTCGCCGGAATTTCTTCCTGTTCCTTGATAACCGCATTGCAGACCGAGCAGTGGCTGCCCTCAGTTTTGCCTGCTTCCGTGCATGTCGCCGCAACAGCTTCATCAGTCACTTCGGTATGGCCGGTCGCCGGAATTTCTTCCTGTTCCTTGATAACCGCATTGCAGACCGAGCAGTGGCTGCCCTCGGTCAAGCCTGCTTCCGTGCATGTCGCCGCGACAGCTTTGTCAGTCACTTCGGTGTGGCCGACCGCCGGAATAGTTTCCTGTGCGGTGAGCACCGTATCGCAGACCGAGCAGTGGCTGCCCGCTGTTTTGCCCGCTTCTGTGCATGTCGCCGCGACAGCTTCGTCGGTCACTTTGGTGTGTCCGGTCGCCGGAATAGTTTCCTGTGCGGTGAGCACCGCATCGCAGACCGAGCAGTGGCTGCCCTCGGTCAGGCCGTTTTCCGTGCAGGTTGGCGCAACGGCATCATCGGTTACGATAACATGTCCCTGTGC
>CAZEMM010000085.1:0-7400 GCA_964513445.1 uncultured Butyricicoccus sp.
CAGCGCGCCGTCCGGCTCGTACTGCGGCAGCTCACGCACCAGCGCCTTGGTTAGATATTCCGGGCTGAGGTTGTTGTTGCCCGCGCCCAAAATCGCATAGGCGCGCACACAATCCGCCTCCTGCTCCAGCGTAATGCCGCGCATGAGTTCCTTGATGTTGACTTCCTTCTCGCCGCGCTTGGAGCGTTTGAGCATGACGATGGAATCGCGCGCAAACAGCTCGTTTGCCGCGTCCATAAAACCGTCGGGTACGCCCTCGTCAAACTCCCATGTAATTTCAAATTTGGAATACGCGATGTCGCGCACCTTGCACCCGTCCTCGAGCGGATAGATTTCCTGTACCGAAAGGCCCGACGGCATGACCGCGTTCATGCGTTCGACCGCATCCTCTGGAATCGCATCCGCCGTACAGTTAAAGTCCAAAAACTCCCACTCGCCGGAATAGCCCGTGGAAAGCGGCAGCGCAATGGAAACATAGATGTGCTGATTAAAGCCCTCGGTATACCACACCGGCAGATGCGCGCGCGCAATGACACGGCGCATGCAGTGCATCAAATCCAAATGGGAAATATAGGCTGCTTCGTCCTTCTTGGAGAAGCGCATTCTTGCCTTAAACATGGCAGGCACATCCTTTCATCAGCGTTCCCGCGCCGCAGCCTGCGCACTGTGTCATGCAGTCCGGCGTTGTCTCCGCACGGCGAGATCGATCCCACTCGCGCCTCAGATGCTCTTTGGAGGTGCCGCAACCGATATGATCCCATGGGAACACCTCATCCAGCGGGCGCTGGCGATTGGCATAGAACGCCGGATCCAGCCCACACGCACGGATGCAGTCCAGCCATGTATCCAGTGAAAAGCACTGCTCCCAGCCGTCCATTTTACAGCCGCGCTTCCACGCCAGATACAACGCCTCCGCCAGCCTGCGGTCACCGCGTGCAAATACAGCCTCCAATAGGCTGGCGTCGGAATCATGCCAGCGGAACGTGACGTTCTTCGTCTTCATAACGGTACGCAGATAAGATGTCTTCTCATCCAGCTCCTCCTTAGTCGCCTGCGCGTCCCACTGGAACGGCGTCTGCGGCTTTGGCACGAAGCAGGAGGTGGATGCTGTGATCTTGACACCACGCGCACGGTTTGGCGTGTTCATCCGCCAGCAGTACGCAATATTGCGGCACAGCTGCGACATCTCATCAAAATCCTCGTTGGTTTCTGTCGGCAGTCCCATCATGAAATACAGCTTGACATTGTTCCAGCCGCCCTGAAACGCGATCGTGCAGGCGTGAATCAAATCCTCTTCTGTGAGGTTTTTGTTGATGACATCGCGCAAACGCTGGCTTCCCGCCTCCGCCGCGAAGGTCAGTCCGCTCTTGCGCACCTTCTGCACGCGCTGCATCAGCTCCAGACTAAATGAATCGGCGCGCAGCGACGGCAGCGACAGACTGACCCTGCGCTGCTCGCAGAAATCCAGCAGCGGGTCTGTCAGTTCCTTTAGCTCCGAATAATCGCTCGTCGACAGCGAGGAGAGCGAGATTTCTTCATAGCCCGACTGCTCTACGACCGCCTTTGCCTGCCTGAGCAGCGTCTCTGCACTCTTTTTGCGCAGCGGGCGGTAGGTGTGCCCCGCCTGACAGAACCGGCAGCCGCGCGGGCAGCCGCGAAACAGCTCGACCATCGCGCGGTCAAATACGATCTCTGTCGACGGCACGACAAAGGATTCCGGGTAATACATGTTGTCTAAATCACGCACAATGCGCTTTTGTACAAAGGCGGGCGCGCCATCCGTCGGTGTAACCGCCGCTACCGTCCCGTCGTCATGATAGCGAACGGTGTACAGCGACGGCACATAAACGCCCTCGATATGACAGGCCTTTTTGAGAAAATCCTGCTTGCTCCAGCCTTCGCGCTTGGCCTGACGGTAGAGATCGGTAAATTCGATCATAACCTCCTCGCCGTCTCCAATCTGGAACGCGTCCACAAACGGTGCGAGCGGTTCAGGATTGTAGGCGCAGGGGCCGCCGCAGACAACCAGATTTTTCAGGCCTGTGCGTTGCTCCGCACGCACCGGAATACCGCCGAGATCAAGCATATTGAGTATATTGGTAAACGACAGCTCATATTGTAGCGTAAAGCCTAAAATATCCAGCTCCGCAATGCTGTCGCCGCTCTCCAATCCGTAAAGCGGAATATCCGCCCCGCGCATCTCCTCCTCCATGTCAATCCACGGAGCGAACACGCGCTCGCACCAGATGCCGTCCTGCGCGTTGAGCAGGCCGTACAAAATCCGGCTGCCAAGGTGCGACATGCCGACCTCATAGACATCGGGAAAACACATGCCAAAGCGCAAATCCACTTGATCTTTGTCCTTCATAACACAGCCCCATTCACCGCCGACATAGCGGGCAGGCTTTTGTACTCGCGGAAGAATTCGTCTGAGCTTCCGTGATAGCTTCATATTTGTAACCTCGTTTTTGTTTATAATCATACGGCAACAAAAGAAAGAGGCTCTCCGACCGGCTGACCGAAGAGCCCGCTTTGCTGGTTTTGTGCTGCACAGCGCCGGCAAATCGCGCGCCGTTTACTCCGCGGCTTCCGTAGATTCTGGCTCCTCGTCGCCATCGTCATTCTTCTCCGGATCGCCAAACAGCTGTTCATGCCGAACGAAATCAGTCTTACGTGCATAAAATTCATGCTCAAGCCGCAGCGTCTCCTTGAGCAGCACCTCAAGCTCGCCGGCATAGGCGGCAAAATCATTCGTCTTATCCATATCAGAGGCAGAAATGACCTTTAAATATTTGCCAATGACCAGATGCAGACGGACACAGGCGCGGTTCAGCCCGCCGTAATCCATCTCGTCGATGATCTGCTGCAATTCTGCGCGCACCGCCAGCGACATCAGCTGAAAAGCCACGCGGTCCGCCGGCACAATCATCTTGTTCTGATACCGCACAATCAGCTGCTCCAACAGCTTATTGTTGACCTCATGCAGCTTATGCAGCTCCTCAATCTTGTAGGAATGCATTTTTAATCCAACCGCTTCCTCCATCAGATCGAGTTCTTCCAACTCCTCCTCCGACATCGCCAGATCGGACGGCACCGCCGACGCGTTATATTTTTTAATCGAAGCGCGCATCGCTTTGTAGAGATTTGCCATGCAGTAGACCTGCCTCTCGCAATCCTCATAATGCGTTTTCGCATGCTTCAAACGCGACTGCGTGCGCTCCAGCTGTTCGACTGCCTTTTCCTCCTGCTCTGCATACTGCGACAGGATATTCTCCCGCTCCGCCGTAACCTGCTGGTGAATGGCAATGATGATATCGTCCTTTTTGCTGATCGTCTCCTCACGCGCTTCCAGCTCAACACGCGCTTCATCCAGCTTGGCCGTCAGCTCCTGCAGCTGTGCCTCTGCCTCCGTAATGCGTTCATTGATTGTATTCAGCTTGTCACGGGCGCTGACCCGTTCCTTCATATTCTCAAACATAGGTGTGTCTCCCATCCGGACGTTCCGTCGTTGCGAACGTTTCTTTGTGTTCAAGTCTATAATCATCATTTATTGTACTACTGAATGCAAATTTTCGCAATAGTTTCCTGAAATTTTGATCTTTTAATCTACTGACACGGAGCATTTCATTTTGATACATCAATTTTAAACCGTGTATAACCGACAATTTCATCACTCATACCCGGTTCGCATCATTTACGCCAAACGATATCCGCCGGTTTTTCTGTTAAATCCTTGTTGCCATTTTTTTTTACAAACTCCGGTATACAGCTAAATGCACATTGCTACAGATGTGGAGCCATTTCATATTGTCCTATAATTGCGGAGTGCTTTTTTTGAATGGTATTACGGTTCATTCAATTCAGCAAAAGCTGCGCAGCCTCGGAGCTGGAGGCACTCTTTTTTGAGAGATGACGGCAAATAATGCAAGGAACCCACGCCTCGGATTCCCTGCGGTATTGACATTTTATGAAAGCGGATGTATAATTGCTAACGCCGTTAGTGATTATGCAGGGAGGTAAGCTATGGATTACCGTGCAGTTGCGATAGAATTGCTTGATATCCGGGCAAAACTTATGCAGATTCCGATTCAGAAATCCGTGAACGAGTTTACAAAAGGCGAATTTGCCGCTTTGGATTTTCTTTATAAAAATCATGGTAAAGCATATCCGAAAGAGTTAAGCCGGAATATGAATGTCAGCAGTGCGCGCATTGCCGTCATTTTAAAGAGCCTTGAAGCGAAGGGGCTGATTATCCGCACGTCGGACGCGGGAGATGCAAGACAGATTGTTGTGGTACTGACAGAAAGTGGGAGCAGTATTCTTTTGAAAAAAAGGAAAACGATTATTGCTTCAGCCACATCACTTTTAGAAAAGCTCGGCGAGGAGGATACGCTGAATCTGTTGCGCATCCAAAAGAAAATATTGGAGAACGCATAGCGGATCATCCATCGTAAGAAGGAAGAATTGTAATGAATCAATCAAGTCACATATTAAGCGAGCAAAAGAGAACCATGGTATTTTTGTGTTTGGTTATTTCCGGAATCGCGTCATCTATTTTGTCCACGGCGATGTCAACGGCCCTGCCAAGCCTTGTGGAGTACTTTGGTATCCGCACTTCTACCGGGCAGTGGATCACCAGCGGCTATTCTCTTATCATGGGCATGGTGCTACCGCTTAGTGCATTTCTAATTGTGCGGATTCCCACAAAAAAATTGTATTTATCCGGCATTGGTATTTTTATTGTCGGTCTGTTTTTCAGTATACTGACAAGAAATTTTGCTGTTATGATGTTCGGCAGATGCTTACAAGCCGGTGGAGCGGCGGTTTTACAAGCGTCTGCGCAGGTGATTATCCTGACCGTCTACCCGACCCAAAAGAAGGGTGCAATGATGGGAACCTATGGGTTGGCAACGACTGCGGCTCCCGTTATTGCCCCTACGATTGCCGGGCTGATGATTGATGCCTTTGGATGGAAATCCATTTTTTATCTTGTGCTGGCTGTTATGGCGGTTTCTTTTCTGTTTTCGATATTTGTATTTGAAAACGTGCTGGAGCTACAGGAGAAGAAATTTGACGTTATTTCCTTTGCGGAGAGCATCCTTGCCTTTGGCGGCGTGACTCTGGGCATTGGAAACATCACAAGCTACGGCATTGTCAGCGTGCAGGCAGGGCTGCCGCTTCTGGTCGGAATCATCGCGTCCGTGTTCTTCGTCCTGCGGCAGCTTAGAGACGACCGGCCGTTCCTTGATGTTAAGATTCTGGCAAACCGTAATTATGCGCTGAGTGTAATTTCCAGCATGATTCTCTATCTGGTGATGATGGGTTCTTCCATTATGATGCCGCTGTATGTACAGACCGTCATGGGATATTCCGCCGTGGTTTCGGGGCTTGTGACGTTGCCGGGTTCCCTTGCCACCGCCATTGTCAGCCCTTTCGCGGGGAAATTGTATGACAAGGTGGGCATTAAAAAGATTTTTGTGGCGGGAGCGGCCGCGATGGTATTCAGCAACCTCGGGATGTTTTTGATCTCGATGGAGACGCCGCTTTGGGTGGCAGCGGCGTTTAATGTGATCCGCAACGTGGCGATCGGCAGCCTGATGATGCCGCTTCTGACATGGGGAACGAGCAATGTAGCCCCGGCCAAGGTGGCGGATGCGTCCTCGCTTCTGACGTCGCTTCGGACAATCGCGGGTTCCATTGGCGCTGCGGTGTTTGTCGGCATTATGACGATGGTAAGCGACGGGGCTTCCGCCTCCTATGGGAGCGCGGCACCGATGCATGGAATGAACGTGTCATTCCTGTGCATGGCGGCTTGTACCGCTGTGCTGACGGCAATCGCTGTTTTCGCGATCAGGACACAGAAAGCAAACAGCGTTTCCCGCATTTAGCAGAAGCTGCGCAGCCTGAACCCAGCGGTGTTGCCTAAAATAAAGTGCCACATAAAATCAAATGGCACTTGGGAAAAGCCTGACTTCCACTTCCACCCCTTTGAAGTGGAAGTTAACTTTTCGCTTCATCGCGCACATTTGTATGCAAATAAGCCTTGCAATTGCGATGGCAGTGTGCTATTATATTTAAGCAAATATTACCGGGTGTGGCGCAGCTGGTAGCGCGCTTGACTGGGGGTCAAGAGGCCGCAGGTTCAAGTCCTGTCACTCGGACCATGGCGAGTGTTCTTATAGCATTTGAAAAGCTGTAAGAACACTCGTTTTTTATATTGAGATTTGGCATGGGGCGTAGTTGACGACTACGCCCTTTCGTGTGTTTACGGACACATCAGGGACAGGCAACGGGAAGATATCTGGAATGAAAATTGCTCCTACGCAGTTATAATGGATTGTGAGCTTCTGTACCCACTTACCGTCAATCTTCTCTGCCTGGTGGACCTCTATGCGGTCTATCAGCTCATTCAGCATACGGGGTGTCAGCTTCTTTGCCCGTGTGTATTTGCGGACGGTGGAAATGAACATATCCGTTGTCATGGTCTTGCTGCTCAGCTTATCCATTTCAGAGCGGAGCGCCTTGATCTTCTCAGACAGTTCCTTTTGTTCCGTCTCATATCGGCGGGACATTTTGGCAAAGCGTTCGTCGGACAGCTTGCCCGAAACATTGTCCTCATAGATACGCTCAAATAATCCATCCAATTCCTCGTCACGGGCTTGCAGGGTTGCAAGCTCTTTTTCTTTCAGCTTGCGGTCAAGCGCCACACTCTCCTGGGAGTTGCCCATCACGGCCTTCAGGAAATTATCCTCGTAATGGCTTGCAAACTTTGTAATCCGCCTGATCTCGCCAAGCACCACCTGCTCCAGAAAATCCACACGGACATAATGCGTAGAGGTACAAGTCCCTCTGTTGCCCTTATAGTTGGAGCAGTTGAAATACTTGATATCCGGATTGCCCTGATTGAAATGGAAGTGGAGATTGCAGCCGCAATCAGCACACACCAGCAGGCCGGAAAACATATTGCGTTCTCCTTCATTGGTGCGGCGCTTGCGGATTTTCCCCCCCGCTTCTGCTGGACCTGTTTCCACGCGGCACGATCAATGATCGGCTCGTGGACATCCTTGAAAACGACCCAGTTTTCACGGTCATTCTCAATCCGCTTTTTATTCTTGTAGGATTTGGAGTAGGTCTTGAAGTTGAGGATATCACCGCAATACTTCTGGAGGGACAGTATCTTTGTGATGGTGGAACTGTTCCATTTCGTCGGGGGCTGTTGCTTGCCCTTCCCAGGCCGTTTGATACCCTTCTGGAGCCAATAGGCCCGCGGGGTGAGGATACCATCCCGTTCAAGCTGGGCGGCGATCTGTTCCGTCCCAAGCCCATCCAAGGTCATGCTATATACGCGCCGCACGACCTGGGCCGCTTCATCATCCACGATCCAACGCTTCGGATTGTCG
>CAZEMM010000086.1:0-7290 GCA_964513445.1 uncultured Butyricicoccus sp.
TTCTGTTGGCCTTGTAGACGGCCTCTCCGCGCTTTGCGGAGTAACCGGGGTTCCTGCCCCTGTTGCTCTTCCGAGGCGGTGTGCCGCGGGCAAGCTCATATCCAACGGTGCTTGGAGAACAGCCGATCGCTTTGGCTATGGCTCTGTTGGAGTATCCCTGACGCTTGAGATGCTGGATAGCACCTCTTTCCTCACGCTGAAGGTGTTGTCCCTTCTTGCGTTCTGCTGGAATTGTGATATAATCTTGGCAGTCCATAGTGATTGCCTCCTCCTTTGGCGGATGTGGTGTGGATACTACATTCTACCATACGGAGAAAAATCTCTATGGATTTTTTTCGCTCAGGTGTTCAATTTCATTATGCAATCAACCAAAAATTTCAGGATGCGTTTTATATCAATTATTGCTCCGAAGGGCGCTGCGAGCTGTCTATGAAGGATGGCAGCGCGACTTTTCTGGAGGGCGGGGAGCTTGCCGTTGATCTGGGGCATACGGTGCAGAACGATACCTCGTTCTATTATCCGAATCAATTATATCGTGGGGTGGAGCTGTGCTTTGTTCCGGGGGAAGATCTTGACAGAAAGCTGTCCTTGGGGGAGGAAAATATGCAGATCACTTCAAGATTTCAGGGTTTTTACATGGAACTGAACCAATTGCTGATAACGCAGCCGGAAAATTGCGTGCGCATTGCTTTTGAAATCATGGAAGCGGATGCGGCGCTAGGCATGCCAAAGGAGGTTTTGCGCATAAACGTATACCGCCTTCTGACCATGCTGGGAGATTTGCGGTTTACGAAGAAAAAAAGAAGGACCTATTTTACGGATTCTCATATAAAGATTGCAAAGCTTGCAAAGGAAGAAATGTCGGCGGATTTAAGTAAACAATTACCTGCCGCACAGCTGGCCGCAAGATTTGGGATCAGTGAATCAAGCCTCAAAAATTATTTTCGAGGTGTGTATGGGAAAGGGTATCATGAATATTTCAATGAGCTGCGCATGAAAAAGGCTTCTGAGCTGCTCGCTGGAGAGGGAATCAAAGTGAGTGAGGCAGCTGCAAAGGTCGGCTATGCAAACCAATCCCGATTTGCAAAAGCATTTAAGGAGTATTTCGGCGTTTCCCCCACAAAATACAGCCGAAAAATGCATGTTGATGCACAATTGCAAAAATAAAGCCAGAGTTTCCAAACAGGAGAAAAAGTCCAACATCAAGAATCCCCGGAGGGTGTAGCGCAACGCTACAACACCCGACCGGGGACTTACAATGCCGTTTTAAATTTCCATAATGACCGGAAGGATCATCGGACTGCGCTTGGTCTTGCGATAAAGGAACTCAGACAGATCGTTTTTGACATTTGCTTTGATGGTTGTCCAATCGCGGATATCCTCATCGAGGCAGCGGTCGAGCGCCTGTTGGGAAATGCGGCGCAGCTGCTCCATGAGATCTTCCGCCTCCTTGACGTAAATAAAGCCGCGGGAAACAATATCCGGTCCGGCGATGCAAACGCCGCTCTCGCTGTCCAGTGTGACAACGACGACAAGAAGGCCGTCCTCTGACAGATGCTTGCGGTCACGCAGCACGGCGGTACCAACATCGCCGATGCCGAAGCCGTCGACCAACACCTTGCCGGAAGGGACTGGATTTGCCAGACGGGCGGATTTTGCGGTGATTTCAATCGGACGCCCAATATCCGAGATAATGACATGCCGCGGATTGACACCGGTTTGTACCGCCAGTTCACCGTGCTGACGCAGCATACGGTATTCACCGTGCACCGGAATAAAATATTTCGGCTTGACCAGTGCAAGCATCAGTTTAAGCTCTTCACGGCACGCGTGACCAGATACATGGATGATAGCGGATCGGTCGTAGACGACGTTCGCTCCCTTTTTGCTCAGCTCATTGATCATCTTAGTGACCGACTTTTCATTGCCCGGAATGGCAGAGGCGGAGATGATGATTTTATCGCCCGGTCCGATTTCAACCTGCTTGTGGCCGGAAAACGCCATACGGTACAACGCACTCATTGCCTCACCCTGCGAGCCCGTACAAACGACGACAACCTTGCTCTTGGGATAGCGGTTGATATCCGCAACATCAATCAGAACATTCTTGGGCACACTCATATAGCCCAGCTCCATGGCGACATTGGTAATGTTCTCCATGCTGCGACCGCAGATAGCGACCTTTCGTCCATGGCTTGCCGCCGCGTCCAGCACCTGCTGCACACGATAGATATTGGAGGCAAACGTCGCGATGATAATGCGCTCGTCACAGCCCTTAAACTGCGCCTCAAACGTCTTCCCGACCTCCAATTCGCTCGGTGTATAGCCGGAACGCTCCACATTGGTGGAATCGCTCATCAGCGCCAACACACCCTGGCGGCCCAGCTCTCCAAAGCGGGTCAAATCGATCATCTCGCCTGAAACCGGCGTGGTGTCGATCTTGAAGTCGCCCGTGTGGATGATCACGCCAAGAGGCGTTGTGATCGCCAGCGCGACGGAATCCGCAATCGAGTGGTTGGTGTGAATCAGCTCAACAGTAAAACACCCCAGCTTGATGTGGTCGCCTGCTTTGACACAGTTGATCTTGACCTTGTCCGTCATTCGATGCTCGGTAAACTTCGAGTTTAGGATGCCGGCGACCAATCGGGTGCAGTAGACCGGAACATTCAGCTCCTTGAGCACATATGGCAGTGCGCCGATATGATCCTCATGTCCGTGTGTGATGACAATGCCGCGCAACTTGTTTTTGTGCCGGCGCAGATAGGAGATGTCCGGAATGACCAGATCAACGCCCAGCATTTCATTGTCCGGAAATGCCAGACCGCAGTCAATGACAAAAATGTCCTGTCCATATTCGACAACTGTCATGTTCTTGCCGATCTCATTGAGTCCGCCCAACGGAATAATCTTCAGTTTTTCTTTCATAATTTGTGTATCACTTTCCTTTTCATAAAACACGAAGCCGCGCTATGCCTCTGGAACAGACATAAGAAAACTCTCCGGCAGATAAACCGGCGAGTATATTGCAGTCAGCGATCGTGTGTCGTATTATTGTAATATTCAGTCGTTTCAAGCGATCCGAAACGCCGCAGGCCGATATGCGCTGCGCTCAAATGTCAAAAACTTATTGATAGTATAGCACATTTTTTTGCATTTGTACACCGGCGCGCCGTTTTTCCCCTGTCCGAGATGCACGAAATATTTCGGTAAAATTGTTCTATTTTCGACATTTAGACATATTGCCGCAGGAAATTCACAAAGCCTTTTGCATTTTTGTCTCCTATGCGGTATACTAAGACATATCCTAATGAATTGATAGGAGATTGACAATGAAGCTATCAGAATTATTTGAGACAAAAAAGACGGTTTTCTCTGTTGAGGTATTTCCGCCGAAAAAGACCGGAAAAATTGACACCATATATGATACCATTGAGCGGCTGTCCGACATCCATCCGGATTTCATCAGCGTTACGTATGGCGCGGGCGGCACGGGTACCGGCAATCTGACGGCAAAGATTGCATCCGATTTAAAAAATGTGTATCATATCGAGCCGCTCGCACATCTCACCGCCATTCACACGACGCGTCAGCAGGCATCCGCGTTGCTGACCGAGCTGCGGGAAAACGGCATTGAAAACATCCTTGCGCTGCGCGGCGACCGCCATCCGGAGCTTCCGGTTTCGGAGGATTTCCGTTATGCGAGCGATCTGGCGCAGTTTATCACCGACTTCGGCGGCTTTGACATCTGCGGCGCATGCTATCCGGAGGGGCATCCGGAATCGGACGATCTGGTGTCCGACACAACCAATCTGCTTCCGAAAATTCAAGCGGGAACGACGCATCTCATCTCTCAGCTGTTTTTTGACAACGATGACTTTTACGCATTCCAGGATCGCGTGAAACTGGCGGGTATTACCGTGCCGATTGAGGCGGGTATCATGCCGGTCGTCAATAAGGCGCAGGTCGAGCGCATGGTATCCACCTGCGGCGCCAGCCTGCCGCGTAAATTTGCGCATATGATCTCTCGCTATGAAAACGATCCGGAGGCGCTGTTTGACGCGGGTATTGCCTATGCGGTTGATCAGATCATTGACCTGATCGCAAGCGGTGTCGACGGCATTCATCTGTATGCGATGAATAACCCGCGCGTGGCGCATCTCATCTACACGCGTATCCACAAGGTGCTGGAGGCCTCTAACCGCGCATGAAATTCGTGCTTGACCGCGCCGAAGTACTGCGCTATATGGGCGGCGGCGCCGAGGACGCGCACATTACCGAAACCGCGCAGCAGGCAATCGACCGCATCACGCAGGTTGCTGTGCCGCGATACATATGGAAGCTTGTTCCGACGGACGCGCTTCCCCTGTCTGGCAATGACATACGCCGCCATCTAGACGGCTGCGACCGCATGGCCGTGCTGTGCGCGACGCTGGGCGCGTCGGCCGACCGTGAGATCCGCATGGCGGAGCGCCGCAGCATGCTGCTCGCGCTCGCGCTGGATGCCGCCGCAGGCGACGCCATCGAAAAGGTCTGCGACGCGGCGGAAGTCGAAATACGCTTTCAGCTGAGACAGGAAGGATATTATGTCACCGGACGCTACTCGCCCGGCTATGGCGATCTGCCGCTCTCACTCCAGCCGGATATTCTCACCCTATGCGATACGGCGCGCCGCATCGGCCTGTCCGTCACCCCGACCAATATCCTGACGCCGCGCAAGTCGGTCACAGCGCTGCTCGGTGTCAGTGCGCATCCGGTTCATGGACGCGCGCGCGGCTGCGGCTCCTGCAGCCTGTCCGCAGATTGTCCATACCGAAAGAAAGGACTACACTGTGTCACTTAAAACGCATCTCAACTCCGGCTTTCTGATGCTGGACGGCGGCATGGGTACCATGCTCATGGAGGCCGGATTACAGGCGGGCGGATTGCCCGAACTGATGAACCTCACTCACCCCGAGGTCATCACGCGCATCCAGCGCAGCTATGTCGAGGCGGGCTCCGATATGGTGCTCAGCTGCACGTTTGGCGCGAACGAACACAAGACCGCCGGCTGCGGCTATACCGTCGAACAGATTATCACCGCCGCAGTCGCCAACGCACGGGCCTCCGGCGCGCGCTATGTCGGTCTGGATATCGGCCCGATCGGCGAGCTGCTCGCCCCGATCGGTACGCTGGAATTTGACGAGGCGTATGATATATTCGCACGGCAGATTCGCTGCGGCGCTGCCTGCGGCGTGGACGCGATCTATATTGAGACGATGACCGACCTGCTGGAAACCAAGGCTGCCGTGCTTGCCGCACGGGAAAACTGCGATCTGCCGGTATTTGCGACGATGTCGTATGAGGCCAGCGGGCGAACCTTTCTCGGCGTTCCGCCGGAGGCAGCCGCAATTACACTCGAGGGGCTTGGCGTCAGCGCGCTCGGCATCAACTGCTCGCTCGGCCCAAAGGAGATTTTGCCGATCGCCAAACGGCTCGCCGCGCACACCTCCGTTCCGCTTATTGTCAAGCCGAACGCCGGCCTGCCAGACGCGTCCTCCGGCACGCTGTCCTACGACATCACACCGGAACAATTCGCGGCCTATATGCACGATTACTGCGCGCTCGGCTTTACGGTGTTTGGCGGCTGCTGCGGCACAACGCCGACGTATATCCGTCTGGTGCGCGAGGCGCTACGGTCGGAAACATTCCGTCCACCGCAGGCAAAGCGGCATGCCGCGCTGTGCTCCGGCACAAAATTTGTTGACGTCGACGGCGTGTGCGTCATCGGCGAGCGCATCAACCCGACTGGAAAGAAGCGATTCAAGCAGGCACTTGCGGATCACGATATGGACTATATTGTGGATCAGGGAATAGAGCAGGCGGATGCCGGCGCGCATGTGCTGGATGTCAACGTGGGTCTGCCCGGCATTGATGAGACACAGATGATGCTGGATGCCATTCGCGAGCTGCAGAGCGTCATTGACCTGCCGCTCCAGCTGGATTCCAACCGTGCGGAGGTGCTGGAGCCTGCGCTGCGCCATTACAACGGCGTACCGATTATTAACTCGGTTAACGGCGAGGATGCCAGCCTGGACGCGATTTTGCCGCTCGCTGCGAAATACGGCGCGATGGTCGTGGGCCTGACGCTGGATGAAAACGGCATTCCGCCGACGGCGGAGGGACGCGTTGCTATCGCGCGGAAGATCGTAACGCGCGCCGCCGCATATGGCATTGGTCCGGAACGCATCGCCATTGATTGCCTGACGCTGACCGTCTCGGCAGAGCCGGCAGGCGCGATGCACACGCTTGCCGCTCTGCGCACCGTAAAGCAGGAGCTTGGCGTCAAAACCTGCTTGGGCGTATCCAACATTTCGTTCGGCCTGCCGCAGCGCGTCAAGGTCAATGCGCATTTTCTTGCCATCGCGCTGGAAAACGGACTGGATTTCCCCATCATCAACCCGAATGTTGCGGAGATGATGCAGGCGGTCGATGTGCACAATCTGCTGCACCAGCGTGACCCGGGCAGCGCGCATTATATCGCACGCTATGCCGCACCCGCTGAAGCACCTATACAGCCCAAACAGATGGAATCAACTGCAAACGCACCGGATGTGCGCACGGCGATTTTGAAGGGACTCGGTGAGGAATGCGCCGCCGCAACGCGCACGCTTCTGGAAACCCTCGAGCCGCTGGACGTCATCTCACAGCACCTGATCCCAGCGCTTGACGTGGTGGGCGAGCTGTTCGAATCGAATAAGATTTTTCTGCCGCAGCTCATCCGTTCGGCGGAATGCGCACAGCAGGGCTTTGCCGTCGTGCGCGAGCGCATGGCGCGCAGCGGGAGCGATACACCGAAGGCGGACAAGGTCATCCTTGCAACCGTCAAGGGCGATATCCACGACATCGGCAAAAATATCGTCAAGGTGGTTATGGAAAACTATGGCTATCAGATCATCGACCTTGGACGCGACGTGCCGCCGAAAACCGTCGTATCATGCGCACTGGAGCAGCAGGTGCAGCTGGTCGGCCTGAGCGCGCTGATGACCACAACGCTTGACGCAATGGCGGAAACCATCGTACAGCTGCGTGAGGCCGGCTACACCGGCAAGGTCATGGTCGGCGGCGCGGTGCTTACGGAGGAGTACGCCCGCAGCATCGGCGCGGATTTTTACTGCTGCGATGCCAAAGCCTCGGTTGACGCGGCGCGCGCGGTATTTCAATAATAATTAGGTTACAAAACACAGACAGCCTGGAATGGCAATGTCAGTAAGTTAAGCTGACGCGTCCCCCTACACTCAGGAATTGAGATGT
>CAZEMM010000087.1:0-6922 GCA_964513445.1 uncultured Butyricicoccus sp.
GCTGCCGTTATTTGAGTTCGTTTCATAAAAATCCTACAACAACTTGACACCGTCCGGCACATGGTTGTTTTTGCAAGACAAATGCGGATATGCTATAATAGCAAAAGGCGGGAGGGATACGATGGTGATCGGTCTGGGAACAGATATTTTGGAAATTGACCGCATGCGTGCGGCGATACAGCGGCCGAACTTTATGTGTCGTGTGTTTACGCCGAAGGAGCAGGCATGGCTGGATGGACGCGGGGAAAACCGGACGCAGTCTGCCGCCGGGCTGTTTTGCGCCAAAGAGGCGATTGCAAAGGCGCTCGGTACGGGCTTTCAAAACGGTCTGCGCTTTTGTGATATAGAAATTGGACATACCGCGCTTGGCGCGCCGATTGTGCTGCGTCCGCACACGCAGTTTCTGCTCAGCATCTCGCATTGCCGGAGCTACGCGACGGCAACCGCGATTCTGCTCTGTCAGCCGGAGGAGGTCAGCCATGCGTGATATTGATTGGGCATATATTGAAGAGCATATTGCGCCGCGCGCGCCGCAGAGCGATAAAAACGACTATGGTCGGGTACTCGCCGTGTGCGGCAGCCGAGACTATATCGGCGCGCCGTATTTTGCGGCACAGGCCGCAGTGCGCACCGGTTCCGGCATCGTGACGCTGGCTGTTCCGGCATGCATTTATCCGATATTGGCCGGAAAGCTCAATGAGCCGACATTCTTGCCGCTCGAGGCGGATGAAGACGGCCGCATTACGGCTGCGTCTCTGCCGCCGCTTACACGGCGCGCCGCAATTCTTGCGGGCCCCGGACTGGGCGTTAGCACAGGCGTGTCACAGGCGATACAAATCATCCTGCGACAGGCGGATTGCCCGATTATTTTGGATGCAGATGGAATAAACGCGCTGGCGGGACATATAGATGTATTGGAAAACACAGTGTACCCTGTGATACTCACGCCGCACGCGCGCGAATTTTCGCGTATCTGCGACATCAAATGCACCGGTGATGTACAGTTCGACGCGGCGGCGTTCGCCCAGAAGCATGGGTGCGTGCTGCTGCTCAAGGGGCATCGCACGGTAGTCGCAGGGCCGGATGGCACGGTGCTGCGCAACGTACATGGCAATCCGGGCATGGCGAAGGGCGGAAGCGGCGATGTGCTGTCCGGTATCATTCTGTCGCTGCTTGGACAAGGTGTACCGCCGCTGCCCGCTGCAGCGTGCGGGGCGTACATTCACAGCCGTGCGGGCGATCTGTGCGCGAATGAGATCGGTGAATTTGGCATGACGCCGACCGATATGCTGGCGTGCATTCCACGGGTACTCAAACCGCTGAATTCCAGGGAGTGGTGAAGGCTTGCGTATGGCATGCGCGGCGGCTGTTCTGCTGCTGCTCACCGGCTGTTCCGCCGTCAACAATCCGGAGCAGCTGGCGCAGTCGGTACAGCAAACCTATGCCGAGGCATCGTCTGTCCAAACGACGGTGCGTATTGTGGCAGACCTCGGCGAGGAGACAATGACGTACGACATAGAGTATGACTATGCGGCACAGGACGGCGCACCGACGGCGCAGATGACCGTGCTTGCGCCGGAATCCATCAAGGGAATCACAGCGACGATATCCGGCGAGGAATATACGTTTTCCTATGACGGTACCGTGCTGGAGACGGCAATGCCGCAGCGCAAGGGGCTGACACCCGCAGACGCTGTGACCTATCTGCTGGATGATCTGATGCACCAGACCGCACAGCAGGTATGGATGGAGGATGAACTGCTTGCGCTTCGCTATGAGCAGCAAAATGATGAGGGAACGACGGTAAAAGAAGTATATGTACAGCCGGACACGGGCGCGCTCGTGCAGGCGCGCATCTATCGAGAAGGAGAACAAATATTACAATGTGCCTTTTCTGTGTGCACAATTGGAAAGTGAGATAGAATATGGATACACAAAGCAAGACAACTCGATCGTGGGCAGAAATTCATTTGGATCATCTGGAATATAACTTTAATCAGGTTTGCAGGCGGGTGAAAAGCTACCAGCCGGAGGCAAAGGTGCTGGCTGTCGTCAAGGCGGACGCCTATGGACATGGCGCGGTGCAGGCAGCGCGCAGGCTTGCGCAAGCCGGTGCAGACTTTTTTGCCGTAGCGACAGCGGCAGAGGGCGTGGAGCTGCGTGAGGCGGGCATTTCGTTGCCCATTCTTGTGCTTGGTTATATAGATGAGATGGAAGCGAAGCTGCTCGCGCAGCATGACATTGCGGCGGCGTTGACCGATTTTGCAGCAGCGAAGGCGTTCTCAGCAGCGGCACAGGCGGAGGGAAAGCCCATCCGCGTACATATTGCGCTCAATACCGGTATGACACGTATTGGCTTCGAAACGCGCGACACACGCGGCGACATTACAGAGATTCTGCGGTCGATCGCTCTGCCGGGCATCCAGACAGAGGGTGCGTTTACGCATTTTGCCGTGGCGGATGTCGCGGGCGGCGAGGAGTTTACCGAGCTGCAGTACCGCCGGTTTGTGGACATGTGTCTGGAGCTGGAGCACCATGGCGTCATGCTGAAGTATCGCCATTGTTCCAACAGCGCAGCAATTTTGCAGCACAGCCAGACCTTTACAACCGATCTGTATCAGGACGGCGCGTTTAATATGGTGCGCGCCGGCATTGTTCTCTATGGCTATTACCCGGATGAGACGACGCAGCGCACCATTCCGCTCAAGCCGGTTATGACTGTCAAAGCGCGCGTGGTACAGGTGCGGGATATCCCGGCGGGGGATTCCATCGGCTATGGCCGCACGTTTACTGCACAGCAGCCGATGCGTGTCGCGGTGTTCTCGATGGGCTATGCTGACGGCTATCCGCGCTGCGCAAGCAATCGGATATCCGTCGTCATTGACGGCAAAGTTGTGCCGACGGTCGGCCGCATCTGTATGGACATGGCGACGGCGGATGTGACCGGAATGGATGTGAAACGCGGTGATGAGGTGACGATCTTTGGAGACGGCCCGATTACGGCGGATACGCTTGCGGCGGCGGCCGGTACGATCTCTTATGAGACATTATGCGACATCAGCCCGCGTATTCCGCGTATATATTTTGCGGAATAACACACAACCAGATTTGGTTTGCCGCATACAATAGCTCAGAGAGAAAAAATCGAGCGATGCATGACTAAATCGGTGGATTGATGGGGAAAGTAATTGTAGCAGGGGAAACGAGCGAATGACTCGTCCTGTAATCTTTCCTTTGGAGTGTGATTATGTTGGAGCATCATGTGAAGCGCGGAGATATTTATTATGCGGATCTTTCTCCGGTTGTCGGCAGCGAACAGGGTGGCATGCGTCCGGTTCTCATTGTGCAGAACAACGTAGGCAATAAATACAGCCCGACGGTGATCGCCGCCGCGATTACATCGCAAGTGAACAAAGCCAAAATGCCGACACATATTTCGCTCGGCGCACGCAGCTTTGGCCTGACGCGCGACTCTGTCATTTTGACGGAGCAGATTCGCACGCTGGATAAACGCCGTCTGCGTGAAAAGATGGGTTCATTGGATGAATCGCATATGGATGAGGTTGACCGCGCTTTGGCTGTCAGCTTCGGTCTTGCGGCGCGCGATTAGGCGCGCAAAAATAAAACCGGTCAGAATATGAGCCTCCTGTGCGGCATATGCTGTGCAGGGGGCATTTTTTGATGCTTCATCGTTTGTGCAGGGAGGAGAAAGCAGCGTGCAGGTGATTCATGACGGCAGGCCGTGGGGCGAGATCGAGGTACAGCCGCAGCAGGATGCAGTGCGCTTTCATGCGACGGGCGCGCTGCCGAAATATGGTGAGATTCTGCGTGTTTGGGGCTGCGGACAGGGAAGAGCGCCGCTGCTCATCGGCGTGGCAGAGCCGGATGGGGATCAGCTTTCCGTGAGTCGGACGCTGAGCAAGCAGTATCTTGCATCATTGGATTATTGGCCGGCGTTGCCCGAGCAATTTTGCGCAGGGGTTGCGCCGCCGACGGAGAAGCCTTCCATGTCGCCGCTGCTGCGGCGTATTCTGCGACAGGACGGCGTAGAAAAAAAGCGGGACGGTGATTATTTTAGGCTTTCGTGTGTTTTTTCCGCAGATCATGCCTTTCCGCTGGCGTTTGCCTTTTGCTGCTGCACCGTCCGGAATGGACGTGCGGCGCTGACATGGGATATCAAACAGGGCTGTCCGGAGCGGACAGCCCTGTAACGCAGTGTATGTCGGATTTATTCGACAATGCGCTTGGATTCCATATAATAGCGCTTCTCATGCGCCTCGCCCATTGAGAATGTCTTGCGCGGTAGCACGCCATCTAAAATGACGCCGCGGAACAGGTCGTTTTTTTGAATATCCGGAAGGAAAAATCCCACGTTCCCGCCCTGCGTGCCCAGTTCGGCAACGACCTCATTGCCGTGTATATAGTCGATTTTTACCTCCGGATGCTTTTGCAGATACGCATCTAAAAATGCCTGCAGCGTGCCCAGCGTAATACCCCATTTCGGGTTGTGCACGGTGAGTGAACCGGTATGTCCGGCATAGCAGAAGCGGACGGTGTGCTTGTCCGCGTCGCAGCAAACGGCGGTATTATCCTCCTCAATGCTGCAGGTGCAGCCATTTGCTGCATAAAATGCCTGCGCGTCCCGCAGCAGCTGCTCTGCATCGACATGGAACATGACGCGATGAATCGGCTCGATGATCAGGCTCTCATCGTGAATGTTGACGATCTCGCACAGCGCATAGCGCGCAGGATGTGTTTTCTGCTGTGCCGGGGTCAGTCCCTGCTTGACGGTTTCCCAATATGCCTTTGCCGTCGCCATGGAGTGGTTTCCGTCTCCAACGGCAAACGGCAGAAGCGGCAAAGCCTCTGTCAGGTGATATTTCGCGTTAAATACTGTGCGGTCGTTGAGCGCGTCCAATCTGCGCAGCAGCGCATCGGTCTTTTCCCCCTGCGGGATGAACCAGCCGTTGATATGCCCGCCGCCCTGCATGAGATCGGTGCTGTACAGCGGCTTCAACTCATCCAGATGGTTAAACAGCGGTTCGATTATCGTGCGCTCCGGATCGTCGATGAGCAGCATGATGTGCGGCACTTCAATGGATGCCTGCTCGCGTATTTTCAGTCGCGGCGGGATGCGCTCGACCACAGTCTTTTCGGTTGGACGAACGAGTGAACGGGAGCCTGCGGTGTATTCATAGCATTCCAGATCAATGGCTGCGACCAGACCGCGGCGCGGCGTCGCATTTCCGGAAAACCGTTCGGTCAGAACAAAGCCTGCCGGAAGCTCGACCAGCGTGCCGTCGGACAGGTACTGCTGCATTGTCTTGTTAATAGCTGCCGTGCGTTGCTGCACGTCGTTGCCCTCAAGATAGACCTCGGGCAGCGTAATGCGCAGTGTGGACGGCGCGTCAGACACAATGCGGTTGGTCTCCTCCCAGTATTCCGGCTGCGAGGTATATTGGTCACATGCTACGACCGACCATTTGTACAGGTCGATCGATTGATTCGGCATCATTATTTTAGGTATGGATACACAGCTCATGGGTATCATCCTCCTTGACGGTTAATCAAAATCTTGCGCTGCCGTAGGTGAGCGGTGATTTTGTTGTCTTTGTGTTTTATAAAAGTGTCTTTCTCCTATTATAACGGACGGCTCAGTCGAATTCAATTCAAATTTATGCCAAATTCCCGGATATGAATTGTACTGGTTGCAAAAACATGATTTATGGTGTACCATAGAGAGGAAATGATCGAAAGAGGGGGAGCTTTCTATGAATAAGCTACGTGAAATACTGAAAAACGTAACAGAAAAGCGTATTTTGATCGCATTGATTGTGGCGGTGGCGATCGTTGTCATTGCCGTGATTGTCGGTGTGATGAGCGGCGGCAGTGACAGTATAAATGAACAGGCTGTGGAAGATACTGTGCTTTATGAGCAGACGACGGCAGGCTCAGGAGAGACGGCAAGCTATTTAACGGATAATGAGATGATCCAATTGTTTTTCACGCCAGGTACATTTGAAGGCAAGGCGGTACAGCTGAGCGGCATGATTTACGCGGAACCGCAATATGAGGGCGATCAGGTTACACTGGAAATCTGGAATGACCCGGAGAATGCGGCAAAGCGTTTTGTCGTATCGCTCAAAAATCCGACGGAGCAGTTTGCGTCCAATCAATATGTGCTGGTAGACGGCATCGTCACTGGAGAAGCGGCTGACGATGTGTCGGATGAATCGGGGAATACATCGTCCAATGCTGCAGTGACGGTCAGCTCGACCGCCGTGCCGAAGATCGAGGCGAAGTCTGTTACGCTGTCCAGCTATCAGGATGTTGTTGCGCCGACGCAGAAGGAAGTCACGTTTGGAACAAATATCGAGCAGAATGGGTATCAGATGACGCTGGACACGATCGAATTTGCGGACAGCGAGACGCGCATCTATGTTACGCTCAAAAATAACGGCGCGGCGACGCTGCAGCTTTCTGCCTCCGACGCTACGCTGGTGCAGAATGGCACGACCTATGAACAGCAGTCGCATGTCAACAGCGACTACCAGTTGCTGCCGGCCGAGCTTACGAGCGGAGCTGAGACGACCGGCGTGCTCGTTTTCCCGGCGATGGATGATTCCATCGACTTTCAGCTGCAATTTGATGTGACCAGCTTGGACAGCAGCGAAACGCTCACACCGTACCAGTTTAATATCCATGTCAATCAGGATACGTCATCAACCGCCGAAAATTCGGCGTCAGTCGCGAATCAAACTGGTGCTGCCGATGACCATACGGCGGACAGTACGACCGGCCTGCCGGGCAGCTCGACCACCGGCGGCGATGATGATCTGGTGACCATTCCGTAAAGCCTCGTTAATATGGGCTCTATGTCAATAGTTGGGGTAGAGATAAAAACCAATAATCGAAAGTTGTG
>CAZEMM010000088.1:0-6800 GCA_964513445.1 uncultured Butyricicoccus sp.
GCTGATTAATTCAAGCATTTCAACTTAAAATATGATAAGATATAAGTATCGCAATTTGCACTTGCAATTTGCGGAATAAAATCAATTAATCAGCGTTTCCTTAGAATTCCTCAAATGCCATGCAGTCGACGTAATAGTCCATAAACTGCGTGCTCTGGGAGAGCGAAAGCTCGACGGCCTGCTGCGCGAGCTGCTCCGACGCCGCGCGGATGTCTCGATTGCTCAGCAGCATAACCGCACCGCCCAGCGCGGCATTGCCGATAAAGGTGGTTTTTTCGCGCAGTCCGGCGGGGAACAGGCCGATCTTTGCGGCGGAGTCGTGATTCATCGTATTGCCGAAGCCGCCGGCGACAATGAACCGGGCGATATCCGGCGTCTCCAGCCCCTCGTGCTCCAATAGCGTCAGAAGACCCGCGCAGATGGCGGATTTTGCAAGCTGAATCTGGCGTACATCGCGCTGTGTGATGGCAACGTCGCTGTCGCCAATGGTCCAGAAATCCTCTTCCTCTTCCGTCTCCAGATAGCCGGAGTCGTCAATGATCTCCTTATCCAGCATAACAGCCAGTGCGTCCAAAATACCCGAGCCGCACACGCCGCAGGCGGGTTCGTTTGCAATCGTCTCATAGGAGATGGTATCGCCGCACAGTTGTACGGCATGAATTGCGCCCGCCGCTGCCGGCATACCGGAGCTGAGCCCCGCGCCCTCAAACGCGGGGCCTGCCGCCGTCGCACAGCACAGCAGCTTGCCGTCCCGCGCCAATGCCATCTCTCCGTTTGTGCCAATATCCACCAGCAGCTGCGCATTGGTGTTGGTCAGATCTGCCGCGACGATGGCACAGGTGATATCCGCGCCGACATAGGCGCCCACACAGCGCGGCAGGTACACCGGCGCGCCGCACAGCGTATGCTTGCTGTAGCAGCCAAAGTAGGACTGCACATCAAACGGCATGACGGCAAGCGACGCCGGATCCAGTCCCTCATACAGATGCAGCATCGTGGAATTACCCGTGACGACGGATTCTGCGATGTCCGTGATGCCGGTTTCATTCAGGCACGCCTGCGCCAGCGCGTCGATCTGTGTGCGGATGCGATCGGACAGCGTGTCCAAACCGGCGGTCTTGCACGCCTCAATGCGTGAGATGACATCTGCGCCATAGCTGCGCTGGGCATTTTCGGAAAGATGCTCGGCAAGGATGCGTCCGGTTGCACGCTCGATGAGCTGGATGACAACCGTCGTCGTGCCAATGTCCACAGCAAAGCCATAGCCACCTTCCGTATGCGCATATTCCGGCGTGTCATACCACGCGATGATCCTCGCGTCGGTCTCTTCATGCAGCGTGACTGTTACATCGCCCATTACAGTGCAGGCACAGGCCAGACGGATGCCGTTTGCAAGATCATCGCGGCTCAGCAGCGTGTATTCACAATCACTGACCGGCGAGACTGCGCCGTCTATTTTGACGCGGCATTTGCCGCAGGTGTGGTTGCCCGCACACGGCAGGGCGAATGACGGGACGTGCTGCTGCAACACATCGCTGATGTGCTGTCCCGCTTCTATTGGAACGGTCTGGCAGGATGCGCCTGCATCCGAATTGATTTGCATGGTATACATGATTGGTTTCCTCAATTGGTCGAAGTTGTTTGCATGAGATTGGTGGTTGCTGTGACGCGCACACGCGTCGCCAGCTTGATTTGCCCGGCGTTGGCATGGGATAACATGTCGTCCGTTTCATGGGAAAAGGACAATGTGCCGACTGCGCCGCGCGCACGAAGCTGCTGCTCCGCCCGTTCGTGCAGCAGGGAAGTGATATGCGCAATCGCTTGCTCCTCCTCCGCAAAGTACATCGGCGGCTCATCTTCATATAGGATCTCCCAGTCGCCCTGCTTTTCATCCTCTGGCGACAGACCGTGCGGACGGATTTCCGCAGTCAGCGTCACAGACATCTGTCCAACGACCGCGCCGACTGCATTGGCGACCGGAGCGCAATCTGGAATGATGCAGGCCGCGCGCAGCGCGCGCGCCGCCTCTGGCAAAAACAAATGCGTCGGGCCACCGATGCCGACCAATGCGGCGGGCGAATAGAATAGGTATTGCAGCATGGAGGAGCCGCCGGTCTTGCGCTGCTCCCATTGCATGCGGAGCAGCTCGCGCATCCCGTCGTCCAGGCCGTGCAGACGGTAATACGGCGATGCATGCTCCAGCAGCATCTGAGACACGGCGAAAAATACCTCGCGCGAGACCTCCTCATAGATGCGGTCGCAGAAGGCTTCCAGCCGCATGCCGAGCGAATTTGCCGCAAAGCGCGCCGCGAGAATCGAGGCATTGCGGTCATAGGCGGTGTAATCGCCGCGGATATGCATGATATCCGTCGGGGTCAGACCCGCGCGCAGGATTACGCCGGAACGCTCCAGCTGTTGGATATGTAGGCTGTACTTGTCGACATGCATGAGATCAGCCGCCTCCTGGTAGCTGATAGGGCCGTCCTGCAAACGCCGGCACAGCTTGATCTCGTTTTCGGTCAGTGGCAGCGACTGCCAATCGGTTCTGTTCAATGTCAAAAATTCGTGCAGCGGGAGCGTGTGTGTCGGCGTCTCTTCGGTTTGCCGCCGCAGCGCCGGAATAATGTCCGGATGGTGTGCGGCGAGCACACATAGCGGGATGATACGCTCCGGGCCGATGGACAGCGTGCCGTGGTAATCCCAACGAATTGCACTGTCGCCGCCCAGTGCAAATGAGGTAGAAAATAACCCCTGTACCAGCGTTTTCCACTGGCCGACGCGGATGCCGTCATCCGCGAGCAGAGGCTTTCCGTTTTCGATCAGTGCGATATCTGTTGTCGTTCCGCCGATATCCACGATTACAGCGCGGTTTTTCTGTGCCAGCGCGCTGCCGCCCAAGGCGGAGGCCGCCGGACCGGAGAGCAGTGTTTCTACCGCATGCTCCGCCGAATAGTTCAGATTCATCAGGCTGCTGTCCGAGCGCACGATAAAGATATCGGCCAAAATGCCGCGGGCGTGGAACGCCTTCTGGACAGCGGACAGGAAATTCTGTGTAAGGGGAAGCAGACCCGCGTTGAGCACGGCGCTTGCGGCGCGTTCCAAGCTGGACAGACCGCCGAACAGCGCACTTGCGCAAACGACGGGCAGACCGGTTTGCTCACGCAAAATGCGCGCTGCCTTTTTCTCCAGCACTCCGCCGTTGCGGATGCCATAAATCTCACAGACCGCGCAGCCCTCTACGTCGGAAAACCATTCCGTTGCATGCGCGCGCAGGTAATCCCAATCCGGCTCCTGCTGAATCTGACCGGTGATGGTCGTGCGACAGGGGAGATAGCGGATATCATCCGGATCATGAAATCCGTAGTCCGCACCATAGCGCGCAATCCCGTGCCGATCGATGCCCATCAGCAGCAGACGCGGGCGGCGGAATTTGCCCTCGACACAGGCGTTGGTTGCCAGCGTGGTGGACAGCCCGGCGACAGCGGCCTTGCGGCACAGCTCCGGATCTAAGCCGTCCAATGCCTCGAGAATGCCGCGTGTCAAATCGTCATAGGTGGTCAGCGCCTTATTGCTGCACAGGACATGTCCGCTGTCTAAATCATATAGTGCGGCGTCCGTACAGGTTCCGCCGGTATCAATTCCAATGGCGAGCTTCATAGGTTTCCTCCATAGGGTGTAGCTTTTGGGTTGGAAATTTTAACTATTCCTATTATAGGGCGCGTTGTCTGTACTGTCTAGTAGCATTCTATTGATTTCGTGGACAATATTGACTGGTTGCGCGTTGGGGGTTGCGCAATGCGAAAACAGCCGTTATACTGGGAGAAACGGAGGTGTTGATCGTGCGGATTGCAATGATTGGATGCATGGTAATGAATCGGGAGATCAGTCGGCTGATAGCGGACAGCCCGCATGTCGTGCGCGCGTGGTGGATGCGGCAGGGACTGCACGATACGCCGGATATTTTGCGCACGCAGCTGCAAAGAACGATTGATGCGATTGAGGAGGAAAATGAGAGCCTGCGCGCAGGTCTGCGCATGCAGGCGATCGTGCTTGCCTATGGTCTGTGCTCCAATGGCGTCATCGGCCTGCGCAGCCGGTCGCTGCCCATTATTGTGCCGCGCTGTGATGACTGCATTTCACTGTTTCTCGGCTCGGCGGAGCGATACCGGCAGTATTTTCAAAGCATGCCCGGCGTATATTGGTATAACCGCGGCTGGATTGAGCAGGCGTTTACGCCGTCCAAGGAGAACTATGCGTGCCAGCGCGAGGAATATGCAGAGGAATACGGCGAGGAAAATGCGGATTATCTGATGGAATGCACGAACAACTGGATGACCAACTACCGCTACTGCGGTTACATCACCTGTCCGCTCGGCGAACAGCCGGCACATGAGGCATATGCGAGACAGGCGGCGGCAGATTTCGATTGGGAATTCTGCAAGGTGGACGGCGACATGTCCTATCTTGACGCCTTGGTCAACGGTCCATGGACGGATAAACGCTTTTTGTCCTGTCCGCCGCACAGTGAGATTATTGCGGATTACTCCAATAAAAAATTTCGCAGCGCGCCGTATGTGCTGGATGACGCCGTGAGATAGCGGATAATACGGTGCAAATACAAAAAGAGCTATCACCTAAACGGATGATAGCTCTTTACGCATCGTGATGTACTTATACCGATGCAACGCGCCGATTACTCGTCGTCTTCGATTTCCAGATATTCTTCCAGATCCTTAAACAGCTTCTTCGGGTCGACATCGTCCTCAACAACCAGCTTGAGCGGCTCGTTCAGGCTGAGCAAAAACATACCCAGCAGGGACTTCGCGTCAACCATACCGGACTTGCCGTGAATCCAAATGTCAAAGCTATACTTGGTTACAATCTTGTTAATTTTCTGAATATCCTCGGTATTCTTTACGCGGATAGATCTTGTCATAATCAATTAACCTCCAATGATGTGTTGTGTTGCCGCCGCAGCGCAGCGGTTTGTCCTTTTCTGGCTCCCATTATATCATAGCGATTACTTTTGTCAAAGGAAATTTAGGATATTTTCCCGTATTTCAAATCTTTTCGCAAAAAAATAAAACAAATCGCAAAAAAACAGAATACTGCGTTACCGCACGAAATTGGTCATTGTGCGCTGGCCGGTCGCCGGCGGGTCAATCACACCCTTGCCGTATTCGATCAGGCGCAGCAGCCATGCCATATTGCGGCCGAGCTTTTGCATGACCTCGACACCCTCGGTGTCATGCATGACTTCACCCTTGTTCAGGCCGTGCGCCAACTGCCAATAATCGGAGGTTGCCATGACCATTTCCATTGTGTTCATGTACGCGTTGAGCTGTTGATAGGTCTCCAGACCGCCGGAACGGCGCAGCGTGACGACAGCGGCGCCAACCTTATGATGCAGCTTGCTGCCTGCCGCTAAAAACGCGCGGTCGAGGAAGCACTTCATGCCGCCCGCAATGCCGCCGTAATAGACCGGGGAGGCGAGAATAATGCCGTCCGCCTCGACCATTTTGTCAATCCATTCGTTGACAGGGTCGTTCTGCACACAATAGCCGCAGCCGGTATTGAGACAGTAATCACATGCCATGCACGGCTTGGCCTGTGTGCCGACCTGTACGATCTCCAGCTCGATGCCCTGCGCGTTCAGCTCCTTTTCGATGAGCTTCAGACAGACCTCCGTGTTGCCGCCCTTGCGCGGACTTCCGTTAAATGCTACAACCTTCATTTGGAATCATCCTCTCTTTCATTTCTTTTTTTTAAAACAATTTTGCTGCCCATTCGCATATACCAGGGTTTCCCCTTGCAGATAAAGTTTTGATGCCTGCGCTGCATTAAAATAAAATTCAGCTTGAAGCCCAGAAATACGATAATGCCTGTCATATACATCCACAGCAGCAGAACCATAATGGCGCTGAGCGAGCCGTATAGTGCGTCATAGCGTCCCGCACTGCTGATATAAAGGGAGAAACAGATGGTAAAGACGGCCCACACACAAATGGTAAACACAACGCCGGGAAGCGCGTCGCGAAAGCGCATAATGCAGTTGGGTGCGAGATAATACAGCATGAGCAGAAATACGAACATAAAGCCGAATACGAAAATATATCGTCCGTAGGTCCATATCCACAGCAGCTGCGGCGGAATTGCCACAAATTGGGACACCAGTTCAAAGAGCGTGCGGCCCAAAATGACCAGAATAAAGCTGCACGCAATTGCGACGACAAAGCCAACGGCGAACAGGATCTCAAAGAGGAACTGACCGATACTGCCGCGGCGGTTCGGGATATTATAGATGCGGTTGACGTTATACATCACCGAGCTCATCGTCCGGCTGAGAAAATAGATGGTCAAAATAGAGGAACCCACCACGCGCATGACAAAGGTCCGCAGGCTGATCTGTCCAATATAGCGTGTGATCGCGGGGGCGATGATACGCTGTACCTCACCGGGCAGGAAGCTTAGGACATGCAGCAGGGAGGCCTGCGAGACATTTGTGACGGACAGCAGCGAGCTGACCAGCATGAGCAGGGGAAAAATAGAAAACAGCAGAAAATAGGAAAGCTCCGCCGAGGCCTTGGAAATGCTGTCCGCAAAATAGCTGCGCACCAGCTCCACAAGGATGCTGCGCACGGTAGACTTGTGCTGCTGCTTTTGTATCATGGCGCGGCCACCTCCTTTCTCGCGTTACAAATAGTATATCATATTATGCTGTCTGATAAAAGCATTTTGTGCTCTGAGGACGGTGTCAAGTTGTTGTAGGATTTTTATGAAACGAACTCAAATAACGGCAG
>CAZEMM010000089.1:0-6799 GCA_964513445.1 uncultured Butyricicoccus sp.
CGCACGCTGATACCTGTTAAATCTGATATTTCCTTTACTGTCCTCATCGCTGTCAGCCTCCTGTTCCTGATATGTTCACTTTAATCTATTACGCACCGTGAGAGTCAATCGTATTTTTCAAATTATAATGAAATTTCTTTTTTCTACAATCTAAAAGGGGCAAAACCAAAGCTTTGCCCCTTGCATACAATATTTTCAGTCCTTTTTCCCGAACAGATTTTTCATCTTATCGCGGAACGACTTGCGTTCCGGATGATTCTGCGGCTGGTCGCTCTCCTCCAGCTTGCGCAGCAGCTCCTTTTGCGCGTCGTTGAGATTTCTTGGCACCTCCAGCGTGACCTTGACGAACTGATCGCCGCGGCCGCGGCCATTGACCGCCTGAATGCCCTTGCCGCGCATGCGGAATACCGTGCCCGGCTGTGTGCCCGCCGGCATGGTATATTCTACCTTGCCATCAATCGTCGGCACAATGAGCTTTTCGCCCAGGCATGCCTGCGCATACGAGATCGGCACCTCGCACCATACGTCATAGCCGTCGCGCTGAAACAGCGGATGCGGACGAATGGAAACCGTGACGATGACATCGCCTGCCGGGCCGCCGTTTATGCCTGCGCCGCCCTGGCCGCGCAGCGCAACGCTCTGCCCGTCGTCAATACCGGCCGGCAGCTTGACCTCCAGCTTGCGCTGCTTGCGCTCCGTGCCGGTACCATGACACTTCCTGCACGGCTTTTTGATGATTTTTCCGGTGCCGCGGCAATTGGGGCAGGGGGCGGATGACGAAAACGCGCCGAACGGCGTGCGCTGTGTCTGCTGCACGGTACCGGTGCCGTGACAGTTCGGGCAGGTCTCCGGGCCGGTTCCCTTTTCCGCACCCGTGCCGCCGCATTCCGTACATTTTTCTATGCGGTCAATCGTGATCTCCTTGGTACAGCCAAAGGCCGCCTCCTCAAAGTCCAGCATGATCGTGCGGCGAACCGATTCGCCCTGGCGCGGCGCGTTGGCGCGATTCTGTCGTGTGCCGCCGCTGAAGCCGCCGCCAAAGAAGCTGCCGAAGATATCGCCCAAGTCCATGTTGTCAAAGCCAAAGCCGCCGTTAAAGCCGCCCTGGCCCGCGCCGTAATTGGGATCGACGCCGGCGAAGCCAAACTGGTCATAGCGCGCGCGCTTTTCCTTGTCGGACAGGATCTCATATGCCTCGCTCGCTTCCTTGAACTTTTCCGCCGCCTCCGGATTGTCCTTATTTACATCGGGATGATACTTTTTTGCCAGCTTGCGGTACGCCTTTTTCAGCTCGTCATCCGTCGCACCCTTGCTGACGCCAAGCACCTCGTAATAATCTCTTTTATCAGCCATATGCCCTAACCCTCCTACGGAAGTCAAACAAAAAATTGTTTGAAAGACTGCCAGCTATGACTGACAGCATGTATCAGATGTATAAACACAGGTCAAGGCAGACTGTTTGACCAGCCTGCCCGCCTGTATGCAAACGCTATCTTACTTGTCGTCAGAAACGTCCTTGAAGTCCGCGTCATAATACTGGTCGCCGCCGTTTGCATTACCCTGTGCGTCGCCGGTGAAGCCTGCGCCGTTCGGATCAAAGCCGCCGTTCGGGTCAAAGCCGCCCTGTCCGCCCTGCGGGTTCGCCTGCTGATAAATCTTCGCGGAGACCTCCTGGAATTTCGCCATCAGCGCATCGGTTGCCGACTTGATTGCCGCGTCATCCGTGCCCTTGAGCGCGTCCTGTACCTTGGTAATCTCGGCCTCAACCGCAGCCTTATCCGCCGCGTCGACCTTTTCGCCCAGCTCTGCCAGCGTGTTCTGGCACTGGAATACCATCTGCTCCGCCTGATTGCGCGTCTCGACGGATTCCTTGCGCTTCTTATCCTGCTCGGCAAAGCGCTCGGCCTCCTCGACCGCCTTGTTAATCTCGTCATCTGACAGATTGGTGGATGACGTGATCGTGATGTTCTGCTCCTTGCCGGTACCCAGATCCTTCGCGGATACATTTACGATGCCGTTTGCGTCAATGTCAAACGTAACCTCGATCTGCGGAACGCCGCGGCGCGCCGGCGCGATGCCGTCCAGATTGAAGCGGCCCAGCGTCTTGTTGTCCGCCGCCATCTCGCGCTCGCCCTGCAAAACGTGGATCTCAACAGACGGCTGATTGTCCGACGCCGTGGAGAAAATCTGGCTCTTCTTGGTCGGGATGGTGGTGTTGCGATCGATCAGCTTGGTGCATACGCCGCCCAGCGTTTCAATGCCCAACGACAGCGGAGTGACATCCAACAGCAGGACGTCCTTGACCTCGCCGCCAAGTACGCCGGCCTGAATCGCCGCGCCGACTGCAACGCACTCATCCGGATTGATGCCCTTGAACGCATCCTTGCCGGTAATGGACTTGACCGCATCCTGTACCGCCGGAATACGGGTAGAGCCGCCGACCAGCAGAATTTTTGCCAGATCGCCCGCGCTCAGGCCCGCGTCGCTCATCGCCTGACGGACCGGACCCATCGTCGCCTCGACCAGATCGCGGGTCAGATCGTTAAACTTTGCACGCGAGAGCGTCAGCTCCAAATGCTTCGGGCCGGTCGCATCCGCTGTGATATACGGCTGGGAAATCGTCGTGCTGGTCACGCCGGACAGCTCGATCTTTGCCTTCTCCGCCGCTTCCTTCAGCCGCTGCATCGCCATCTTGTCGCCGCGCAGGTCAATGCCGTTTGCCTGCTTGAATTCGTTGACCATCCAGTCGATGATGCGCTGGTCAAAGTCATCGCCGCCCAGATGGTTGTTGCCTGCGGTTGCCAAAACCTCCAGCACGCCGTCTCCGATATCCAGAATGGAGACATCGAACGTGCCGCCGCCAAGATCATATACCATGACCTTCTGCTCAGATTCCTTATCTACGCCATAGGCCAGCGCCGCCGCGGTCGGCTCGTTGATGATACGCAGAACCTCAAGGCCTGCGATCTTGCCGGCATCCTTGGTTGCCTGACGCTGTGCGTCGGTAAAATATGCCGGAACCGTGATGACAGCCTGCGTAACCGGAGAGCCGATATAGGCCTCCGCGTCCTCCTTCAGCTTGTGCAGCACCATTGCGGAAATTTCCTGCGGGGAAAACTTCTTCCCGTCGATGGATACGCGGTAATCCGAGCCCATATGGCGCTTGATGGAAATGACCGTGCGGTCCGCATTCGTGACAGCCTGGTTCTTTGCGGTCTGGCCGACGATGCGCTCGCCATTCTTGAACGCAACGACGGACGGGGTGGTTCTCGATCCTGCGCTGTTCGGGATAACGACGGCCTCGCCGCCCTCCATAACTGCTACACAGGAATTGGTTGTACCTAAATCAATACCGATAATCTTGCTCATAATCATTGCCTCCTATATACGAAAGATGTTGTTGACATATTGAAAATTTAATTTGCGACCTTGACCATCGCCGTGCGGATGATCTTATCGCCGTGGCGGAACCCCTTCTGGAAGCATTCCGCGATGGCGCTTTCACCGAGCGATTCGTCCTCAACGTGCATGACGGCGTTGTGCACCGTCGGGTCAAAGTTGTCTCCTACCGAGGCGTCAATCGTCTCGACGCCCATTGCTGCGAGTGCGGAATCAAACTGACGCGCCGTCATCTCCACGCCCTTTTTGTATTCGACGTCGGCAGTTTCCTGCGCAAGCGCACGCTCCAGATTATCATAAACCGGCAGGATCGCGGCGAGCGCCTTGCCGGTCGCCTCCGAGCGGATCATATCGCGTTCCTTTATAACGCGCTTGCGAAAGTTATCATATTCCGCTGCCATGCGCATATAGCGGTCGTTCAGCTCATCCAGCTGCTGCTGCAGCTTCTGCTCTGCGGTCAGCTCCTCCGGTTTTTCTTCCGGCTTTTCCTCCGGCTGCGCCGCCTCCGCAGCTTCCGCCTCCTGTTCCTGCTCCTGCAGCTCGTTGTCTTTTTCCATGTGTGCCTCCTCATGCCGCCGCGCGGCGGCCTGTTATTCTATTCATCCTCATCAAAGAACGTCTCGGCAATCAGCCGGTTGAGTCCCTTGGAGAACAGTGCCAATCTGGCGGACAGCTTGGCGTAATCCATACGGGTCGGGCCGACAACGCCGATGATGCCGCGTCCAACCTTGCCGATGTTATACGTCGCGTAGATCGTACTGACATCCTGCATCGGGCCGCTTCCGTTTTCCGGGCCGATCGTGATGCGCACACCGTCAATATCGCGTGTAAATGTGCGCAGCGCCGGCATATTTTTTTCATCCGTAATATAATCGAGCAGCTGCTGCGCCTTATGCACATCCTTATATTCCGGATAGGCCAGCAGCTTGGATGCGCCCTGCAAAAAGACCTTCTGTTCGCTCATCTCCTCAATGAAATCATCCAGAAACTGGGCAACCGGCGTGAGCAACGCCGTCATGCCTGCGGCTCGGCGCACGATATCAAACCGCTGCGGTGTGATCGCGTCGACCGGAATGCCGGTGAGCGTCTGGTTGAGCACGTACGTGAGCAACTCCGCCTCGTCTGCCGAGACAGGCGACTGCGTGCGTATCATCTTGTTCTTGACAACGCCGCGATCCGTGACCACAACGATGACGAAATCCACCGTGCTCACCGAGATGATTTGAAACTTGCGAATGGTAACGCGCTGCATCAGCGGCGTCACGGCGACCGTGGTATAATCGGTCAGATTGGAAATCAGCTTGCCGGCCTCGGATACCAGACGATCCAGCTCCTTGACCTTGATCTGCATGACCGAATTGATGCGGTCGATATCCGCTGCGGTCAAATCGGGGTGTCCCATCAGCTCATCCACATAAAAGCGATAGCCCGCGGCGGACGGAATGCGTCCGGCCGAGGTATGCGGCTTCTCCAACAGCCCCAGCTCCTCCAGCTCACTCATCTCATTGCGGATGGTCGCGGAGGAAAAGCCAAGCTCTGGACGGCTTGCAATGGATTTGGAGCCAACCGGCTCCGCCGTGCGGATATAATCGCCGATAATGGTTTTTAAAATCAGTTTCTTTCGTGCTGACAGCTCCATGGTCCTTCACCTCCTGCGAATCGCCCGGATGCTCTTGCACTGTGTTTGTCCTTAACTTTGGCTTATTAGCACTCCACGTCCTCGAGTGCTAAATACAAGATACCACCCGTTCCATTCATTGTCAAGACAAACAACCGCAATTTCTGTGAATAATTTGTAAATGTGAAAATTTGCTGTAAATCTGACCGTTTCCCCGCCGCTTTTTCGCGAAAATTTAGGCATTTCCCCGACATCTACAGTATGCGCGAAAAAAAATGAAATAGACGCTCGCTGTAACGGCAAAAATTTGCTATACTGATTCCCGAAGGAGCTGAGAGCTATGGAACGCACGACAAATATGACCGCCGGAAGCCCGACCAGACTGATTCTGCGCTTTGCCTTCCCGCTGATCCTGACAAATCTCGGCCAGCAGCTGTATACCATTGTCGATGCCGTTATTGTCGGGCGCGGCGTCGGCGTGGAGGCGCTGGCAGCGCTGGGCGCTACCGACTGGCTATACTGGATTGTCCTGTGGGCGGTGCAGGCGATGACACAGGGCTTCGCCGTGCTGATTTCGCAAACATTCGGCTCCGGCAACCAGAAGGATTTCTGCAAGGCGACTGCCATGTCCGTCTTACTATGCGCGCTCATCGGCACCGTGCTGACTGCGGCGGGCATCGTCCTTGCCCGTCCCATGCTGCAGCTGCTGGGTACGCCGGACGCAATTCTTCCGGGCGCGCGTACCTATCTGACTACAATGTACGCCGGTACGCTGATTGTCATGGCATATAATATGTCAGCCGGCTTTCTGCGCTCTGTCGGCGACGGCAAAAGCCCGCTCATCGCGATGGGCATCGCCGGAGCCGGCAATATTTTACTCGACCTGCTGTTTGTGCTCGGCTTCCGCTGGGGCATTATCGGCGCGGCTCTCGCAACGCTGCTCGCCCAGCTGATCGCGTTCGCGTACTGCCTGTCTGTCATATTGCGCATGTCCGTGTTTACGCTGTCCCGCGGCGACTGGGCGCCGGACATCGCGGTCATACGGACGCTGTGCCGGTTGGGCATTCCGCTCGCTCTTGCACAGATGATCGTTGTTGTCGGCGGCATCGTCGCACAGTCCGCAATCAATACATATGGATACGTTGTCGTAGCGGGCTTCACCGCGACCAACAAGCTGCACGGGCTGCTCGACTGCTCTGCAACGGCGCTCGGCTCGGCGACGTCCATCTTCATCGGACAGAACTGGGGCGCAAACCGCCTTGACCGCGTCAAAGCAGGGCTGCGGCGCGCCGTTGCCATCGCCGTTGTACTCGCCTGCGCGATCATGGCCGCTATGCTCGGATTTGGCAGGCAGGTTGTCAGCCTGTTTGTCTCCGCCAATGCCGACCATGCCGCGCAGGTATTGGATACCGCGCATCAGTATCTGTTGATTCTGAGCGCGTTCCTGATCGCGGCATATCTGATGAATGTCTACCGCTACGCATTGCAGGGCCTTGGCGACAGCATCGCGCCAATGCTGTCCGGCGTATTTGAATTTTTTGCTCGTTCGGGCGCGGCGCTGCTGCTGCCGCAGCTGGTCGGTGTGCGCGGCCTGTTTTATATGGACGGCCTCGCATGGGTCGCCGCCGGCGTTTTCCAGCTCGTCTGCTTTTATCTCGACCTGCACCGCATTGAAACGCAGGGGCTTTCCTATCGCGGCACGGGTACTTAGGGCAGCGCCGCATAATCCGGCAAGCGCGAATTCGCCAGAACGCGCCGCAGTGCGAATTGGTGTTGCCTTAG
>CAZEMM010000090.1:0-6657 GCA_964513445.1 uncultured Butyricicoccus sp.
TAGTTACGTTGTTTAATTTACAAGGTACAATGCTCGCCCTCTCTCGAGGACAGCTCAATTATTATATCAAACAACCAGCGGTTTGTCAAGAATTTTTTATCTTTTTTCAAACGTTCGGTTGCTTCTCACCCGGCATTCGTTTTCGCTGAGTGCTCAACTAGAATACCACACGATGCGCCCCGTGTCAACGGAAATTTTACAATTTCTTCATAAAATCTCCGCATTTGGAGGATTGCACATTTGATTGTCCGCTCAGTCCCGCTGCCGATGTGCATTTTGTCCCATCCGCGCATTGTTTCTTTAACATTTTAATACGATAAATTGTCGATTTTGCGCAAAATGGTTTGTTTGCGCAACATATCTCCACATGCAGCAAAGCTTTCCCACATCGTCGGAAGCGCCGGCCATTCGCTTTTTTTGCTCCTGATCGCGCGCACCCACCGCTGGTATATTGCAGGTTCTTATTGCAGTGCCTGCTGCGCGATGCTGCGTCTGCACTGCGCCAGATGCAGCAGCATTGCGTCATATGCCGCCATGCCGTCGCGCGCGGCGATCGCCTCCATTACCTCACGCTGGGTGCGCGCCATCTCGCGCCGCGCCTGCTCCCCCAACATACCCTGCGGCACAGCCGATGATCCGCACAAAATGACAGCCAAATTGGGAACGACCACGTTGCCGGAGGCACGTGCCAGCGCCGCATGGAAATCGGTATTTTCCTCCTCAAACGGCTCGCCATGCAACAGCTTCTTCTCGCACGCATCACACAGCTGCATCAGCTCCGCGATCTGCTCCGGTGAGCCGTTGGCCGCCGCGAGCGATGCCAGACGCGGCTCGATCATAAACCGCAGCGCAAGAAGATCGTTCGCCACACGCACCGTATCATCTATAAATTGCAGGCCGAGCGGATCGTCGCTCACACCGCCGCGATCGGACACGAAGGTGCCGGAGCCGCGGCGAATCTCAACAATACGGCGGCTGACAAGCGACTTGATCGCCTCACGCACTGTGCTGCGTCCAACCCCCAGCTTGGCGGCCAATTCAAATTCATTGGGCAGCTTGTCTCCCGGCTTCAGCTCTTTTCCGATGATGGTGCGGACAATGTCGTCTGCGGCCTTCTGTGCCAGTAGCTTCCTTTCCATGTCTCCGTTCTCCCTTCGGCAGGCTCATATACGTATTATACTCATCTATAGTATACCAGCTTTTCAACGTGTCGGGAAGAGAAAAGTCCGGCAAAATGCCCGAACGGTCATCGCCGCCCGAAAAGCAGGGACGCCGCACACGGCGGCTCAGGATATGCTACTGTCCGTCATGTATCATCGGCCGAAGGATCCGCCGGTAAGCACGCGCAAACCACGCGAGCGCAACCGCGACGGCTGCGGAATCTGCTATGCACATAGCATACCATGTATATTCCACACCGAACAAGGAGGAAAACAGATAAGACAGCGGCAGCAGCAGCAAAATCTGTCGCAGCACGGCGCATATCATATTGACCATGCCATTGCCCATGCCGGAAAAGGTATAGCCGATCGTTAGCGTGATACCCATAAGCACAAAGGTCAGCGACAGGATGCGCAGCGCGGGCACGCCCAGTCGCAGCATTTCTGCATTCGCGTCGTACAGACGGAGCAGCGGCTCGGTCGCCGTCCAGAACACCAGCGTGCCAAACAGCATAATGACCACCGCCGCAAGCAGCGTGATCCGAAAGGCATCTACGGCACGCCGTCCATTTTTTGCGCCAAAGTTAAAGCCGACAATCGGAATCAAGCCCTGCGCCAGACCGTTGACCGGCATAAAGACAAAGGTTTGCAGCTTATAATAAATACCGAACAGCGCAACCGCCGTATCAGAAAACACGATCAGGATCCTGTTCATGCCAAGCAGCATCATACTATTCATGCCCTGTACAAACATCGTCGGAATGCCGACCGCATAAATGCCCCTGATGATGCTCCCGTCAGGTCGAAAGCCGCGAAAGGAAATACGAATCTCCGGATTGCGCGTATGATTGAGATACAGCGCAACCGCTGCCGCGACGCACTGTCCCACAACCGTCGCGATTGCCGCACCGGTGATGCCAAGGGCCGGCATGCCTAGCAGTCCAAAGATTAAAATCGGATCCAAAATAATGTTGGTCAGCGCGCCTGACACCTGCGCGACCATGCTGAGAAAGGTATTGCCCGTCGCCTGCAGCAGCCGCTCGCCGGTCGTCGCGAGAAAAATCCCGATGCTGACCACCATGCAGATGCGCAGATATTGCGTACCCATCTCAAGCAGCTCCTCGTCCTGCGTAAACACGCGGAGAAATGCCCGCGTGCCAACCAGTCCCAATAAAACAGTCACGACAGAGCTGCAAACCGCGAGGAAAATCCCGTTTTCCGCAATTTGATTGACCTTGCCCATCTCACGCTGCCCCAATGTGCGCGAGAGCAGCGAATTGATGCCGACGCCTGTGCCCACCGCAACCGCAATCATCAGCAGCTGGATGGGGAAGGCCAGCGACGTGGCAGTCAGCGCCGTCTCGCTGATGCGCGCGACAAACATGCCGTCTACAATATTATACATTGACTGCACCAGCAGCGAAATCATCAGCGGCAGGGAAATATTGGCGACCAGCTTGGGAATTGGCATGACCGCGAGCTTGTTTTGATTCATATGTATACTTCCTACTATAATAAATTGGTGACAAATATCCCCTGTAAACAGCAGGGAATATAATTATCTATAACATTATAATTCAAAAAAGTCAAGGCCGCATCCCCTCGACAGCGCGCAGCCCAATCGTCTCGTCAAATCGGGTATTTACGGAACAGCCCTGGGGAGATGCCGACATTTTTCTGAAAACTATGGATAAAATTCTCCTCGCTGTTATAGCCGATCTGGTAGGCGATCTCCTTGACGGAGAGCGCGGTGGATGTAAGCAGATATTTCGCGCGGTCGATGCGGCGCAGGACGATGTATTCATATGGCGAATGGCCTGTGCTGCGCTTAAACTGTCGCGAAAAATGCGACGGGCTGAGATTGACCGCCTCTGCCACCTGCCGGACATTGATCGGGTCATATAAATGCGTCTTCATATAGCGGATGGCCTGCGCGATGCTGCTGCCGCTGTGCGGCTCCTGTCCGGTCTCCTCGACCAGAAGCTGACATAAAATCTGATGCAGAAGCTGGGAGCAGGCCGCCTCGCTCAGCCGGCTGTCCGCCGCACAGCTGTCCAGCAGGGTATCCAGTCGCTGCACGATCTGCGGAAAGGTATTCGGCGCAAATACATGCCGGTCACCGCGCGTCTGTAAAATACGCCGGTAAAACAGCCGCGTGTTCAGGCCGTTGAACAGCAGCCACTTAAATTCCAGTCCATCAAACGCGCGGTAGCGATACGGTAGCGCACAGTCGAACAGCACGATCTGTCCAGAGGTGGCCAGCATTGACTTGCCCTCAAGCTCCAGCTCCATCGCGCCGTCCTGCACGGCAAACAGCATGATATTTTGATTGTGGTCGCCCTGCTGGGCGATTTCCGACCGATGCCAGAAGCTGTATTCTCCCGAGCAGAAATAATGACCGCAGCGAGTTGCATAATAAAACAGCTCGTGCGCGGTAGAAGATGGTGTAAAAAAATAGCGTTCTGAAATTTGATGTACCCCCGACTCCGGAATCAGCATGCAATCCCCTCCTTTTTGTTATCGTACCATCCGCACATGGAAAATGCAATACAAAACAGCAGAATTTCGCAGGTTTATGGCGCATAGTATCATTGGCAGCAGGCGCCAAACGCGTTATAATATGAATCATAAAAGGAGATCGTCTAGGGAACGAATAGACGAGACAAAACAACCATTACGTATTAAGGAGGATACCCAAATGAAAATTGCTTTTGACGTTGACGTGCTTGCCAAGCAGATGAGCATCAATGACATGGTGCACAAGGTAGCTGATTGGGGCTATAAGTACATCGAGCAGTCCCCGCATCCGCGCATCAACCCGTTTTACAAGCATCCGCTGTTCTCCAAGGAGGCGGAGGCAGAGTATCGTCAGGCTCTGAAGGAAACTGGCGTTGAAATTTCTTCGTTTATCGTTGTTTACCGCTGGAGCGGCCCGACTGAGGAGCAGCGTCAGCATGCAGTTGCGAACTGGAAGAAAATCATCGAAATCGCAGTAAACATGGGTGTTCCGGTTATCAATACCGAGTTCTCCGGCGATCCGAATCAGCAGGAGATCTGCAACGGCATGTGGTTCCGTTCGATGGAAGAGCTGCTGCCGATCATCGAGCGCGAGGGCCTGCGTGTTGAGGTACAGTCTCATCCGTATGACTTCTGTGAGCTGAACGACGAGGCATGTGATCTGGTTAAGTCGTTCCGTTCCAAGAACCTCGGCTACGTATATTCCGCATCCCATGGCTTCTTCTACGATCAGGGCAAGGGCGACGTCCGCCATATGCTGAAGTACGCGGGCGACGAGCTGACCCACGTTCTGTTTGCCGATACGTACAACCAGACCAAGGACTGCCGTTACATCCTCAATCCGCCTTGGCTGAACAGCCGCGGTGCAGCTGACGTTACCATTCATCAGCATACCGCTATGGGCGAGGGAGAAGTCGACTTTGAGGGCATCTTTGAGACGCTGCGCGAGATGGACTTCGCGAACAAGCAGCTCAAGCCGGACGCGCCGAAGGTCGGCGGCGACAACATCGCTTGTGTTTCCTACTTCGGCTTCCCGGAGAAGATGGACAAGCAGGCACCGGAAGCACGTGAGATCATCGAGCGCGAGCTGCTGGGCAAGTAACCAAGCAAACGAGCGCCGCGCGTATCCGTACGCGCAGCACAATCCAATTAAAATAACGAGAAAACGAGGTAGGCTGCCCCAGGCGGGGCGCGCTTACCTCGTTGTTCGTTTTGTATCAAAAATTACGTGCTTACTCGCCCATGACCTGAAATACGATCTCGCGGTGACGGTCGCGCGTGTCGCATTCGACCAGCGTGAGATTCTGCCACGGGCCGACGGTGATGCGGCCGTCAATAAACGGTACGGTGATAAACGGGCTGAGCAGCGCCGATTTGATATGGCTGGAGCCGTTGTCATCATGCCAGGTGTTGTGATGCTCATATGGAATGACCCGTCCGTTTTTATCTGTATACGGCGAAAAGACATCCAGTGCCGCCTTGAGGTCATGTCCGACCAGCCCCGGTTCAAATTCCAAGGTCGTCAGACCCGCGACGCCGCCGGTCGTAAAGCCGGTGATCGTGCCGCTCTTGATGTCGCAGCTGCGGCACGCCTCCGTCACAACCTCCTGAAAATCACCGGTGACATCAATCATGCCCATATTTGCGCGTGTACGATACTGCTTGATCGAGCTATATACAGCCATGTTCTCTCTCCTCCATCATTCCGAATCCAATTTGTCGGGCGCACCTGAAGCGTCCGCATCCTCTTGCTCGTGCCGCTCCCGTTCCTGTATTGTATCACAGTGCACGAGGTTTTTCAAATCCTCCGGGATATCCGCCCCATTGCCGCTCTTTTCACTCAGCTGGATGACATAATCGGCAAGCATCTCGAGCTTATCCTCCAGGCCGCGCTCCTTGCGTTCCTGGCGCAGCGCGCGGATCTCTGTAATCAGCTCCTCAACCTCCCGCTCCAGCTTGTGCTCATTTTGGGTGCGCGCACGGTTGACCTCCTCCATAAAGCCGGCCGTGATAACGCCGGTCGGCATGGCGACAATCGCAACGCCGCACAGCGTAGACAGCATACCCAGGCCGCGTCCGATGTCCGAGACCGGATAGATATCGCCATAGCCCACCGTCGTGAGCGAAACGGCCGCCCAATACAGCGCGTCAAAAAAGGTATCGAACGTCGTCGGCTCAATGGAAAAGATAATTGCTGCCGAGATAAACACATACATCAGCGCGAGCATCAGCACCATCATCAGCAGCTTGCGCTCGCGCATCATCGCGCGTGACAGATAGACAAAGGTGCGCGAGTAACGCATGGTCTTGAGCAGGCGCGCGCAGCGGAACACGCGCATCAGGCGCAGGGTTTGTATCAACGTGCCGACTGGCAAATCCGGCAAAATATCAAAGGTCGTCAGCACCGGCAGAATAGACAGCAGGTCAATGACCGCAAGCGGTGTGAACGGATAGCGCACAAAGATCCACCACGTCGGCCAGTCCTTGCGCTGCGGCGCGTAATCCGCCGTGATCCACCGCAGGATATAATCCACGACAAACAGACTGGTAATAAACCGGTCGACAGAGATGACCCACGGCTCCCATGTCTTGTACACGAGCGGGATCGCACTGAGAAATACCATTACCAGAATGATGCGGTCGTAAATCCAGCTAATCGGATCATTCTGATCGCCCTTTTGAATGATCTCATACAATCGTTCGCGCGGCTTTTTGTGTACCTGTTCCTCTTCCTCCGGTTCCCAGTTCCTGTTTGCAGGCGGCGTCCATTTGCCGTCATGCCACCGGCCGGACCAGTTATCTGACGCCATGTGAAACAGCTCCTCCCATTTCCTGTTATGAAGTGACTTTTGTCAAGAGGTAAATTTTCATTTCACAAACTTTTTCTTCCCTTTTGGCAAAACTCACATTTTGTTGTCTGACAGTACCAGAAAAGGGCTCTGATTTAACAGTCCCCGGCAGTTGGCCACTCTGTTATTCG
>CAZEMM010000091.1:0-6444 GCA_964513445.1 uncultured Butyricicoccus sp.
CCCGACCTGCTGATTACAAATCAGCTGCTCTACCAACTGAGCTACACCAGCATGCCGCGCCTTCTTGCCTTCCGCTGCATCTCTCAGCGACGTGTAATATAATATCATGGATTCGACGGGCTGTCAACACTTTTTTCCAAAATTATTTTAAATTATCTTGTTGTTTCAAAAATTCGAAAAGCTACAAAAAACGACCTATTTCTTGCTCGAACCATCGAATTTCTCGATAGAATCGGAGATATTTTGTAGGATTTGCAGCAGCGAATCTGCCAGTCCCGGATAATTGGCTGGAAGCGACGCAATGGAAAGATCTGGCATGTCTACAGCCTCCTCCGGCAGGCCAAGCGCACCTCCGCCCTGTGCCGCGCAGCGAATGCGCAGCTCCGTCAGCTTCATGAGCGCATCACACAGCGCGTCATATCGCTCTGAATCGGTACGAAATGCCTGCTCCGGATTTTTCGCGTCCGCCGCGTACAAATAGCGGAACAGCTTGTACTCCACTGCAGAAAAATACATCGTCAGCTCATCCACCAGCTGCTGCGAGCCGGAGCGCGCTGCCGCCTCCAGCAGCACAGCCGCCGAATCGGTGACCAATCTGCGACTGAGTGCGGCCTGCGGATGGTGCTGCTCTGCGGGCTGCTCGTCCGGCGCCACATTCAACACGCTGTTTCCCTCGCGGGACATACTGCGTCCCAGCAGATAATCGCAGGACACACCATAGTAATCCGCCGCGCGCACAACAAAGCTGAGACCTGGCTCACGCAAGCCATTCTCATAATGGCTGAGCAACGCCTGCGAGACCTGCAGGTCCCCAGCCGCCGTTCGCTGGCTTATTCTCTTTTCGCGGCGCAGTAACGCCAGTGTGCGGGAAAAGTCACTTGCCATTTTGTCTGTCCCATCCTTATATGATGCGCCACCCGCCCGCAGGCAGGATGCGTCCAGTATTTATAGTATACTGAGTTTATAACTATTTGTAAAGGGCTGACTTGCATAATTGTGTCAATTTGTTGGGTTTTTTCTTATCTATTGGTCGTATTCCAATTTCTTCCGTTCCAAGTGAGCACACACCGCTCATGCCGGCGCATGGGCGGTGTGAAAAAATACCCTCTGTTGTTACTCGCCTGCATCCGGCATGCTGTAAAACCACCTGAAATGCGCCGCTCAATTTGCCGCAAGCAGGATTGCGAGCAGCAATAACGCTGTGATTTCAATCACAGAGCCCACGACATTGAACACCATCACATACCGTTTGGGCGCACAGCTGCGCACCAATATGCACAATCCAACGCCCAGAATGCCGCCCAGCGTATTGCCGATGACATCCGTGATATCGCTCGCGCCGATGGCAAACACATACTGCACAAGCTCAAACAGCAGGCTCAGACACAGGCCGGGCAGCATCCGTCTGCCAAGCGGCCAATCTGGCAGATAGATCTGCACATAGACGCCGAGCGGGACAAAAACCAGAACATTATAAAGGATCTCATCCGCGGCAAGTCTGCCGTTTATGATGAGCGAGTCGGCGAACGGAACCAGATTGATGCTCCGCATGTGACTGAACATCAACGGATCTGTCTGAAATTTCAGCAAAATTAGTCATGCCAGCAAAAGCAGATACAGCCCGAACACAGCTGCCGTCCATTTCCCGCGCGCAAACACGGTTCTTCTCTGTTTCATATGTCGCTATCACCCTTTCTCACAAAAAGCAGCGCCCGCAAACCGGTCACGGGCGCTGCTTTTGCATTGTTTACCGTTTATTCAGCCACAAGCCGATCACGGCCAACAGCACAATGGATGCGGCGAGCAGTGCGCCAATCACAGTGACATCTGCCGGCAATGCGCTTGCTGTGACAAAAATTGCCGTCGGCCCATCTGCGCCGCCGATGACAGCGCAATTTCTCATCCTGCATCCTCCGTTTCGGTCGACGCCCTTGCCGTGTCACCGTCCTTATCATGCCGCAGCGAGCAATTGATGATCTGACCCGATGCGAGCGAAACGCTGGCGTCGCCAGAATCAACCGGATACAGCGGATCACAGTAAACGAGGAACGTATAGGGCGCCAGCGTCGGCAGTGCTGCCGCGATCTCGTCATCCGCATACAGCGTTTCCGTGTGGTCTTCCATACTGTCATCGTCCTCTGTGTAGGTTGTTATCGATATGCTTGTGATCGTCTGCGACGCAAAACCGGCTCCAAAGCCCTCCGAATACTGCTCCAGCAGTCCCAGCGTCAGCTCCTCGCACGGATACAGCGGGATATCAATATATTGGCCGGACAAGCTGTTCCCTGTATAGCTTTCATATATGTTCATCGGATCCTCGGCATCGTAATAATACGCCGTCGGATCGTCCAGCGCGCGCACGGTATTGCCGCGCGCAAACATACGGTCTGCCGTCTCCTGCGTCAGCACACGCAACACTGCCACCGGCGCTTGCTCGGAGACATCGTCCGCCGTCAACTGCTTCGACTCGCGGTACAGCGTCTCCAAAACCTTTTCGATGTGCTGCGGTGTTTCAATGCAGGAATCGCGCGCAATTTTGCCCTCCGCCGTCAGATAATTGACCGGGATGAGCATCGCTGCATTTTCCCTGCTGTCATATGCAACTGCCGCATTGCTGCGTTTGCTGAGAAACTCCTCTGAAAAGCGCACCGTCGAGGCATTGTCGGTCAGCCGCTTGTACTCCGGATTGTTTTCGCTGAGATCAGCGTCTCCCTCCGGATACGGCGCATAATAGGTGCGTGCGAACTGCTTGCCGTTTGCAAGCGTAAACGTGACGCAATAGACGCAGTCGTCCCGAATGATGCTGCGGTCGCCCTTCATGCGCTGCGCGCCGTACTGCGCGGAATCATAGACCGCGTCGATGACCTCCTCAGAGGTCATCTCCCGTACGGACGGGAGATTCTCGCTGTCCTGCCCTTCCGTCCAGCCCAGCGGCTGAACCGTCGCGCTGCAATTCCATTGCTCCAGCCCGCCGGTCAGCTCTGCGGACACGATATCCGCGCGCGCGGGCAGCTTGGAGTTCCAGCCGGTGACGTCAAATGCCATGCAGCCCAGCACAACCGCACAAACCGCCGCGAATACCAATGTACTCCTCCAGCGGCGGAACAGGCTGCGGAAATCCAGATCCAGAATAATCTCCATGACGCAGGCGGTCACCAGCGCGCCCAGCGCCATGCCGAGGAACATAATGCTCCAGTTGGACGTCATGTTTTCAAACACCAGACCGCAGCCCAACGCCACACCGCTCACCATCCACAGCTTGACCGGCAGCTCGATGACCGGGAAGGCGATCGCCAGGCCGGTGTTTTCGCTGCGGCGAATGCGGTACAGCGCACAGCAAATGCCGAGCACGACGGCCGCCGCGATCAGACAGCCAACCGCCTTGATTGCACAGCCGCGCATTGCTTCGCCCCGGAGCGCATTGTTATACAGCGCGAAAGAAAGCTCGTCCGCGCTGCGCACCAAATCGACAGGCGGCGAGAGCGGCGCATGCGACCCGACTGAATCCGCGCGCGCTGGATAAAAAATCGCCAGCATCCAATCGGCCTCGAGATAGATTAGCAGCGGGCCGAACTGCAGCGCGGCGCAGGCCGCGACGGAAACCAGCGTATTGCCGCACAGCATGGCCGCCGCAATGCTCACCGCATAGACGAGCACAAAGCCGCACAGCCGCGTCAGCACGGATACCGCGAGCAGGCCGCCGTCCAGCGCGTCGGCATAGCCGCAGGCCGCCGCAATCGCGCAGGACAGCGCAAAATAGATGAGATAGGCCGGAACCACGGCGATCAGGCCGGTCAGCACACGCACCGCAAACAGCGTCTCCCGCCGAATTGGCAGCGCGTGGAAAAAATCGGTCTGCTGCCGGACATGCAGATACCGAAACATCGCAATACCCGCGAGCATCGCCAGTCCCGCCAGCGCAAGCGAGGCAGGCAGTCCGCCGCACAGCTCCTGCTGCACCATCTGGATAATGCCCAGACGATTCCAGTCCGTCAATGCCTGCATGTTGCGCTCATATGCCCGGATTCTCAAAATCAGACACACCGGCAACGAAAACAACAACGCCAGAAAGGACAGTGCAATCAGCGCGGCCTGTCTGCGGCAGCAGCGTCCCAGCAGCGCCGTCCACTTATACGATGAGCTTTCGCGCGTCATATCCGGTCACCTCCGTTTCTGCAATAAAGATTTCCTCCAGCGACAAAGGAAGCAGCTCATAATACAGCGGCGCGCCGGCGCGCACACGTTCCTCCACATCGCGTCGCGTCCCGCGAATGGTCGCCGTCACCATTTTGCCGCTGGCATGTATATTCATGACATCCATCTCACGCAAAATATCCTCCGCGGGCGTTGCATCCGGCAGCAGCTGCACCTTTTGAATGCTCAGCTTCATATCGTCCAAATCGCGCGAGAACAAAATGCCGCCCTTGTGCAGCAGCCCAACACAGTCGCAAAAGTCCTCCAGCTCGCGCAAATTGTGCGAGGCGATCACCGGCGTGACGCAAAACTCCGCCACATCGCCCGCGAACAACGCCTTGACCGCCTGCCGTGCGACCGGGTCCAAGCCGTCAAACGTCTCGTCGCAAAACAGATAATCCGCCCCGCTGGACGCCGCGCAGATGACTGCCACCTGCTTTTTCATGCCCTTGGAAAAGGTGCGCAGCTTGCGCCGCTCATCCAGTCCAAAGCTGTTCATCAGCGCCCGATAGCGTTCCTCGCTGAAATGCGGGTAGATCGTCTTATAATACTCCTTCATCTCCGCCGGCGTGCTGCCGGAAAAGAAAAACTGCTCGTCGGAGATCATAAAGCACCGCTGCTTGATCGCCGTATTTTCAAAGATCGTCTCACCGTCGATCGTCGCCGTCCCGCTGTCCGGCTTGAGAATCCCCGCCAGAATACGCAGAAATGTCGATTTGCCCGCGCCGTTCGAGCCGATCAGACCGTAGATCGAACCAGTCTTGATCTCCGCTGTCACCGCGTCAAGCGCAGGCGTTTTGCCAAAGCTCTTGTGCACCGCGTTCGTCTGAATCATTGCTCCACCTCCATCAACGATTGCAGCAGCGCCTGGATTTGCTGCGAATCCGCCCCTAATTCCCTCGCCTGCTGTATCAGTCCCAGCATACTCTCTCGTATCTCACCCAGCTTTTGCTCGCGCAGATGCGCGCTGTCCCCTGAGACAAAATTACCGCGTCCGCGCACTGAATAAATCACCCCCCGACCCAGCAGCTCGCTATAGGCCTTTTGTACGGTATTCGGATTGAGCGAAAGCTCGACGGCCAGCTGGCGCACACTGGGCAGCTTGGCATCTGCTTCCAATACGCCGCGCGCCGCCAGCGTTTCGATCTGCTCCACGATCTGTTCATAGATCGGCCGCGGATCGTGCAGATCCAGATGAATCATTCGATCGCTCCCTTCCTTCATTTTCTTAAGTGTACTATTACATGTAATACAGTTATTATACAGGCACAGCTGCCATTTGTCAACAACAATTTGATTACAGTTCAACGGACGCGTTTATTTTTGCGTGATTTTATGGTACAATGATGCGGTAACAACAAAAAAGGATGTGACAAACCATGCTGATCTGCCCGACCTGTGGCGAGCCGCTGCAGCGCACCGAGCGCACGCTGCGCTGCAAAAACCGGCACAGCTTTGATATTGCGCGCGCGGGCTACTGCAATCTGCTGCAAACCTCGCGCGCGGGCGCGCACAAAGGCGACAGCCGCGAGATGGTCGCGGCGCGCCGCGCGTTTCTCGACCGCGGCTATTACGACGGACTTGCGGACGGGCTGTGCGCACAGGTATGCCGTCTGGCGGACGGCGCGCCGGTGCGGCTGGTGGACGCCGGCTGCGGCGAAGGCTACTACACCCGCCGCATGGCATCTCGTTTGTCCGAGGCCGGTCTGCTCCGTCAGGCGGTCGGCATTGATATTTCCAAGGCAGCGACGCAATACGCGGCAAAGCGGGACGCCTGCACGCAGTATGTGACGGGCAGCGTCTACCGCATGCCGGTTGCGGACGGCGCGGCGGATATTGTCTGCTCCATCTTTGCGCCCGCGCCGGCGAAGGAATTCGCGCGTGTGCTGCGTGAGGACGGCGCCGTATTATGCGCCGTACCCGGCGCGGCGCACCTATGGGAGCTGAAATGCGCCGTATATGACACACCGTATACAAACCGCGAGGAAAAGCATCATTTGGATGGATTTCTCTGTGCCGAACGGCGCAAAATAGAATACACCATCCATATCGACAACGCGGCAGATATCCAGACACTGTTCGCCATGACGCCCTATGCGCACCACACACCCAAGCAGGGTCTTTCGCGGCTTCACGCGCTGTGCGAGCTGACGGTTACCGTGTCTTTTCTGCTGTTGACCTACCGCCGCTCAGAGCACCATAGTGTAAAATAATTGTAGGAGAAATAAAAAAAAGATACAAGGAACAACT
>CAZEMM010000092.1:0-6125 GCA_964513445.1 uncultured Butyricicoccus sp.
GGAGAGCCGCGTCATCGAGCTGCGCACCGTGCCGAAGGGACATACGTTCGGCTATGGCGCGGGCTATGTCGCGAAGGACGCGACGCGCGTCGCGGTCGTGCCGGTCGGCTATACCGACGGCTTTTCGGTCGAAAAAAAGCACGACCTGTACCGCGCACGCGACGTCGTGCGCTACGGTGTTGGCGAGCTGAAAAACGGCCTGACCAGGCGCGGCGATATCTATATCACAATCAACGGCCAGCGCGCCCGCGTGCTGGGACATGTCGGCCTGTGCCATGTGTCCGCAGACGTGACAGGGCTGGACGTACATAACGGGGATACGGCGATTTTGGATGTCAATCCGCTGTATCTCAGTCCATTGGTGAAAAAGCAATATGTGTGACACCCCTCTTTTTTCACAGCTGAAGAGACAGGCGGCTCGCGGAGCCGCCCGTTTTCATATGCCCGGACACAAGGGCCGCCCGGTGCTGCCCGAGCTGAACCATCCATTTGCCATCGACTATACGGAGATTGCAGGCACGGGCAATCTGTACGCGGGCGATGAGCCGATTTTGTCTGCCGAACGCGCGGCGGCGCGCTATTACGGCGCGCAGGACGCGTTGTTTGTCACCGGCGGCTCGACACAGGCCGTGATGACGGCAATTGGGGCAGTCGTTCCGCCCGGCGGGACGCTGCTGATCGACCGCAATTGCCACAAATGCGCGGTGCATGCGATGGCGCTGCTCGATCTGACGCCGGAATCTGTTGTCCCGCAGCCGCTGGATGACAGCGGCATTCCCGGCCTGCTGCGTCCGGCGGACGTGGAGGCGGCGTTTGCGCGCGCGCCGCAGGCAAAGGCGCTGCTCGTCACATCGCCGAATTACTATGGCGTTTTACAGGATATTGCGGCGCTGGCGGACATCTGCCACGCGCATGGCGTACCGCTGCTTGTGGACGCCGCGCACGGCGCGCACCTGAAGGCGGCCGGGCTGCCGACGCCGATGGAGCAGGGCGCGGATCTTGCCGCGATGAGCACGCACAAGACGCTGCCCGCGCTGGGACAGAGCGCGCTGCTGCTGTCCTCCGGGCGTGTGCCATTTAAGGCGCTGCTGGACACCGCGCCGATGTACGGCACGTCCAGCCCGTCGTATGTGCTCATGGCGTCGATTGATCTGGCGCGCGCTTGGCTGGAGGGCGACGGCGCGGCGGCCTATCGCGCGTGCGCCGCGCGGGTGGCATCGCTGCGGCGGGAGATCGCGCGCACGACGGTATTTTCTGCGCTGGACGACACGGCGGCGCCGCTCGATCCCTGTCGTCTGACGATAGACTGCCGCGGGACCAATGTGACCGGTCATGCGTGCAGTGATATCCTGCACACCGAGTTTGCGGTGGATGCGGAGATGGCTGACCGCGACCATGTGGTGCTCATCTGCACGGGAGCGGACACGCCGCGCGACTATGCGCGTCTGATGGGCGCGTTGCGCGATGCGCGGTTTGCGCGCGCGCCGCGTGAAACGTACGCGCTGCCGCCGTTTCCGGCGCCGCAGCGCGTGTGTCCGGTGCGCGAGGCTTGGTTTTCCAAAAAATTGACGATTCCCATCGAGCAGGCGGCGGGGCGCGTGTGCGCCAGACCGCTCACACCCTACCCGCCCGGCGTGCCGCTGCTCTATCCGGGTGAGCGCATCACGCAACTTCACGTTGAATTTCTGCGTGCCGGATGGTATACTAATACTGTATTGGTTGACATCGTGCAGGACGAGAGATGACGAAAGGCGGGTGCGTATGCTGACATTTGACAGTCTGCTGGGCAATGAACCGCTCAAGCGCGCGCTGGCAGGCGCGCTGGCGGGGCGGTTTCCGCAGTCCGTGCTGCTCACAGGGCCTGCCGGTATCGGCAAGCTGACGGCGGCGCGTGTGCTGGCGGCGGCGCTGTTGTGTCAGAGTGACGGTGCGCGCCCGTGCGGCGTGTGCGCGGCCTGCCGCAAGGTAGAAAGCGGGCAGCATTCGGATGTGACGTGCATCGATGCGGGCGACGCGGAGATCAAAGTGGATACCGCGCGCACCATTCGCGCGGACTGTGCGGTCTATCCCGGCGACGGCGACCGGCGTATCGTACTCATCCGCCATGCGCAAAATATGAACGCGTCGGCGCAAAACGCGCTGCTCAAGCTGCTGGAGGAGCCGCCGTCCTATGCATTTTTCATTTTGATGACGGAAAACACCAGCGCTATCCTGCCGACCATTTTATCGCGCTGCGCGCGCTTTGCGCTCGCACCGCTTGACGAGGGACTGGTTGTGCGGCTGATGCGGGCGCAGTTTCCCGACGCGTCGGAACAGCAGCTTGCCGTGGCGGCGCGCGGCTGTCAGGGTATCGCGGGCGACGCGGCGCTGGCGTTGTCGCAGGATGCCGGTGAACAGGTGCAGTACGCGGATGCGCTGCTCCGCGCGCTGGCGGCAAAGGACGAGTTTTTGATCTTTCGCGCGGCGGCGCGCTGTGATTCCCTCACGCGCGCGCAGTTCGCCAGAGTACTGTCCGCACTCCGAACGGCAGTGCGCGATGCGACGCTCGCGGCAAGCGGTCTGCGCACCACGCCGCTGCTGCCGGCATTACGGGATGTGTCGCAGGCGGCGGCGCAGTCGCTCACGCCGCGTCAGCTGCTCGCGGTCTATGACTGGCTGGGCGAGTTGGACGAACGAATCGAACGCAACCCCAGTATGGCGCTGCTGACCGGCTGCCTGGCAGCGGGCTGCTATGAACGCATCCGAGGATAGACCTCGTTTTCATAAACAGGAGGAAAAATAGTTGGCTCAGATTATCGGTGTCCGATTTAAAAAGGTCGGAAAAGTATATTATTTTGATCCGTGCGGCATAGAGGTAAAGAACGGCCAGCATGTGATCGTCGAGACGGCGCGCGGCGTGGAATACGGCGAGGTCGCGCTGGGAAACCGCGATGTGGCGGAGGACGAGGTGGCCAAGCCGCTCAAACGGCTTATTCGTGTCGCGACGGATTCCGACCGCAAGGTCGTGGAGACAAATGAAAAACGCGCGCGCGAGGCGTTCCGTATCTGCGAGCAGAAGATCGCGGAGCATCATCTGGACATGAAGCTGGTGTCGGTGGAATACACGTTTGATCTAAATAAGGTGCTGTTCTATTTCACGGCGGACGGCCGCGTGGATTTCCGTGAGCTGGTAAAGGATCTGGCCTCGGCGTTCCATACGCGCATCGAGCTGCGCCAGATCGGTGTGCGCGATGAAGCAAAGGTGCTGGGCGGCCTGGGTATCTGCGGCAGGCCCCTGTGCTGCGCGTCCTTTTTGGATGATTTCCAGCCGGTGTCCATCAACATGGCAAAGCAGCAGAATCTGTCGCTCAATCCGACGAAAATTTCCGGCACCTGCGGCAGACTGATGTGCTGCTTGAAATATGAGCAGGAGGCATATGAGGAGCTGGGGCGTGTAACGCCGCAGCCGGAGTCTACCGTGCAGACGCCAGATGGCCCGGGTGTGGTCATCGACTCGAATTTGCTGCGCGGTACCTGTCTGGTGCGCTTGGATGATGAGCAGGAGGAGCCGCGCACCTATCGTTGCGCCGATTGTACGATCCTTCAGGCGGCCCGGAAGCAGCGCAAGCCGTCACATGGCACGGTGGCCGCGCGCGCGGCGGTAAGACCCGCTGTCAGCACAGCGGTTCAGCCGGAGCCAGAGCTGGAGCTGCACCCGCTGCCGCGGCCCGAGCAGCAGGGACAGCCAGAGCCAAAGCCGGACAAGCAGGGCAAATCGGGCAAGGCGGGACGGACAGAACCGGCGGGACGCGACAAACCCCGCGCCGAGCGTCCGCGCAGACGCCGCCGCAATGCCGAGCGCGGAAAGGACAAAAAGGAGCGGGAGCGCCCACAGGCCTCACCGTCCAAGGAGTCGAAGGAGCGCGGGGAGTTTATGGACGCCCATCGCGCCCCGCGCAAACGCCGCCCGCGCCGACGTCCATCTGGGAAAGACGGTGCAAAACAGAATCAATCGGAGTAAACATGCTTGAGGGGATGCCGTGCACACAACCGTGTGTGCGGCATTTTACGTGTTATTACACAAATCCAGGAATGAATGCTTGATAATCAACGAATAATGTGGTACACTACAAGAACTTTGTTTGACGAAGTAACGGTTTGAAGGAGGCGGAAGCATGTCTGTGCATCAGCAGGTCAATACCTTCCTGGTGGACATTTTTGGGCGCATCAACAAGCTGGAGCAGTATGCGTTGGCGACCGGACTGGATGATGAGGTGTCCACGACAGAGATCCACATCATCGAGAAGATCGGCGGCATGCAGCAGGGACGCATGTCGGATATTGCGCGCGCGTTGGGCATTACACTTGCGACACTGACGGTTGCCTGTGACCGTCTGGAAAACAAAGATCTCATTGTGCGCACGCGGTCACAGCGCGATCGCCGTGTTGTCCTCGTGTCGCTGACCGGAAAGGGACAGGCGGCGTATCAGTATCATCAGCGGTTTCATCATGAGCTGATTGATTCTGTGCTGGCAGGGTTGGATGAAAGCGAGCAGGCGGCGTTGTCGCATGCGCTGCAAAAAATCGAGGCGTTTTTGTGCAGCTATCAATAAACGAGAGAAAGACGCCTGCCCCGGGTCCTGATGAGGGAGAAATGCCTCCGGCAGGCGGTTGGTTTCTTTGCCAAAAAAAACCGGGCTACGCCCTGTACATTTGGAATTTTCGTGCTATAATGAAGGGTAATCGAAAGCGTATCGGCGGTGCGGCGGCGCATTCGATACTTTCAAAATTCCAGAGGGACAAGGAGATTCGCCTGACGAGGTGATAGGAGACCATGAGCAACAAATGCAATCGGGCTACGGCCTGTGGAAATGACAGGCATGTCGTTTTATTTGGCAAGGTAGGCAGCGGAAAGACCAGCATTTTTAATCAGCTGGTGGATCATGCGGAAAAGTCGCCGGAATCGGAATGTGATCCGATTGTCGGTGTTTGCAGGCTGGGGCAGGTTGGCTCCATCGTGCTGATTGACACCGGCCGATTTAACGGCGCGGCAGAGCTAAAGGATGAGGCGGAGCACATGCGCAGGACGTACAACATCGTGCGCCGCGCGGATATCGCAATTTATGTGACCGACCTGCAGGAGTTTGACCGTGAAGCCTATAAGCGCGACCGGGAATGGATCAATCGCAATATGGTGCCGTTTTTGTTGGTATTTAACCGGTGCGACGAGGCATATGCCGGCGATATTGCGCGATACAAGACGGAATTTCCGGAGGCGATTTTTATCTCCGCCAACACACCCGGTTCCATTTCACTGCTGCGCGCGCGGCTTTCTCAGATGCTGCGTGAGCTCAATGAACGGGAAGCCCCGCTGATTCCAAAGGATTTGGTCAAGCCGGGCGATTATGTCCTGCTGCTCGTGACAAGGGGCGGCGACAGCCCGATTCGCAGTGAACAGAGCATGATTACCCAGCTGATTGCGCATGGCGCGCACTGTGTCGTTGCGGATGAGACCAGCGTAAAGCAGGTGCTCGCGGAGCTGCCGCGTGTCAACCTGGTTATTGCCTATGCCCGCTCGTTTGCCTATATGCGAGATGCCATTCCAGAGGACATCCCGCTCACCTCGTATTCCTTGCTGTACGGCATGCAGAGCGGTTCGCTTGGGGCGTTCATACAGGGCGCGCATACGGTCAATACGCTCACGGAATCCAGCCGCGTGCTCATCACAGAGGGCTGCATGCATGGCAGCAATCATCGTGATATCGGACGCGTGAAGATTCCGCGCGCGCTGCGCAGACTGGCTGGCGAGGGTCTGCGCATCGACTATACCTTTGGCCCGGATCTGCCGGAGGACATTGAAAAATATGATCTGGTGATTCATTGCTCCGGCTGCTCCATGACGCTGCGCGCGGTGCAGGCCCGTGTGGCCTATTGTCAGGAGGCAGGTGTGCCGATCGCCAATTACGGCACGGTTTTGGCAGAGCTGGCCGGCATTTTGCCGCGCTGCACCAAGGTACTGCTGCCGGACGAAGACAGGTAATGCGACAAAAGCAAGTGATATACGAAGACGGCGAGCCCGCGCTCGCCGTCTTTTTTGCGTGCGCCTGGTGAGCGCACGTTCTATAGGGTGAAAGACCCGAATCCGC
>CAZEMM010000093.1:0-5613 GCA_964513445.1 uncultured Butyricicoccus sp.
CAACGCGCTGGTCATAGCCGTAAACAGCCTGACGGGAGTTGTTGATGGTAGCGATGGCGCCGTTTGCCAGCTTCATCGTGACAACTGCGGTGTCAACATCCGGAATGCCGGACTCTTCCTGCAGGTTCGGGTTGACCAGGCAGGAGCCGACAGCGGAAATTTCAACAGCCTCAGAGCCGGACAGGTAACGAACCATGTCAAAGTCATGGATCATCATATCATAGAAGATACCGCCGGAAACCGCGACATAGGATGCCGGGGGCGGCTCCGGATCACGGGAGGATACGTTGATGTAATGCGGATCGCCGATCTTGCCGGCTTTGACTGCGTCAGCGACGGCCTTGTGGTTGTGGTCGAAGCGGCGATTGAAGCCTACCTGGAACTTGATGCCCTTTTCCTCAACCAGAGCGAGCAGCTTCTTGATCTTTTCGATATCGTAGTCAATCGGCTTCTCACAGAATACATGCTTGCCAGCCTTGACCGCCTCCATCGAAACCTCACAATGGGTATCGGTGGACGAGCAAACCATGACGACGTCGACATCAGGATTGTTGATGACATCCATGTAATTGGTAGAAGCATTTGTGATGCCTCTCTGAGCCAGCCACTCGCGTGCGCCGGACTTGTCCAGCATCGGATCCGCCGCGGCGACGACCTCTGCGCCCTCAATGTTGTTGAGCAGGTTGTTGATGTGCAGCTTGCCAATTCTGCCGCAGCCTACTACGCCAAATCGTAAATTTGCCATGTTTGTGTTCTCCTTCTCTATAAATTTTTCAGACGCTGCCGGAGCGGTTCGCCCCAATCGCGTTACTGATCTATCAAAATACGGTGTTCGTTTCTTAGCCAATCGGGCAAGCGGTCTATGCGCGGCATGTTCAGTTTGGGAGATGGACAAACCGGCATATAGGAGACTGACCGCCTGCGTGCGGATAGGGAAACAAAAACATTCTCTCTTCCTTTGGTTTCGCTTTTCTCCGCATCCTCACAATACCACGTCTGGAGGACGGTTGCAAGTGAATTGGCGCATGATCTTTTTGCCGTGCATTCTTTCGTTAGAATAACCAATAAAATCACAATCAATTTGGACAAAAAACATAAATTTTTAGCAATGTACAAAATGGACGTTGCACGATTTGTGAATTTTTTCGTGCAATGTATTCCGTCCATCTGGATTTCGACGACGAAATATGCTATGCTGGAGGGGTAACAAGGAGATGAGGAATATGGCGGTAACCATGCAGCAGATCGCAGATGCCTGCGGCGTTTCGCGCGGTACGGTAGACCGTGCGCTGCGCGAGCGGGAGGGCGTGCGGCCGGAGGTTGCGCAACGCATCCGGGACAAGGCGCGGGAGATGGGGTATATCCCCAAACACGCCGTATTGATACACGATACGCAGCCGGTGCGCATCGGCGTCGTGATGCATTCCGGCGCGGCGCCGATCATGCAGCAGATATCCGAAAAGATTCGCCGGTTTCCCAAAGAAACCATGCTTCCGGTCGAGCCGGTCTTACGCATCATGGACGGAACCAACATTGCACATCAGCTCGCGCTCATCGATGAGATGATACAGAACGAGCAGATCGACGGGCTGGCGTTGAGTCCGCTGGCAAGCGCACAGGTGCGCGATAAGATCAACGAACTGATCGAGACGCGCGGTCTGCCGATCGTCACGTTCAATACCGATATTCCCGACAGCGGGCGCATGGCCTATGTCGGGCCGGACAACATCGCCTGCGGCTGTGCCGCCGCTGCGTTAATGGGTATGATTACCGGCGGAGAAGGTCGGATTCTGCCGATTCTCGGCCAGCAAAGCGGACATTTTGCCGACTCCCAGCGCATGAGCGGATTTCTGTCGGAGACCAGCGAGTCCTTTCCGCGCATGCAGCTGCTGCCGGTGGAATACTGCTATCTGGATGAGGAGCTGGCGGAGCGCATCGCGCTGCGTGCGCTGCGCGATATGGAGGACATTTCGGGGATTTACCTTACCTCTGTCGGCCGCATCGGCGTGGAGCGCGCCATCCGGAAAATGGGCTGCATGGGACGTGTGCACGTCGTCATGCATGATATCACGCCGGACAATATGCGTATGATCCGCGAGGGCGTCGCAGATTTTGTCATTGGGCAGGATTGGCAGACACAGGGCACGCTACCGCTGCGCCTGCTGTATCAATATTTGACACAGCACAAAATGCCGGAAAAACGCATCTTTACCACGGAGATCGGCATTAAATTCCGGTGCAACCTGACAGAATAACCACATATTTGACACACAAAAAGAGGCGTCCCGCAGCGGGACGCCTCAAATTGCAAGAAGCCCGAATCCGTGCGTGAAAGCGCGGGAATTTTCTAGTCCATTGTGGATATTACTTTGCCATTTCAGCGGTGATGTATTCGTAGGCCATCTTCGCGTACTTGAACGGATTCGCCTTCGCCGGATCCTGCTCAGCCTCAACCATGATCCAGCCCTCGTAGCCGATCTCATCCAGCTTCTTCAGAATGGACGGGAAGTCAACACAGCCCTCCGGATCGCCCGGTACGGTGAACGCGCCGTTGCGGACCGACTTTAGGAACGACCACGACTCCTTGATCGCCTGATCGCGAACCGGCTTACGCATGTTCTTCAGATGTACATGACCGATTCTGTTCGGGAACTTGTCCAGAATTGCAAGCGGGTCAACCTCAGAGAACGTCCAATGACCGGAGTCATAGCACAGCAGCAGGTCGTCCGAGGTGTTCTCCAGCATACGTACGGTCTCCTCGAGCGTCTGTACGCAGGTGCCCATGTGATGATGGAAGCAGGCGCGGATGCCGTTGCTCTTTGCGTATTCCGCCAGCTTGCTCAGACCCTCGCACATCTTCATAAACTCGGCGTCGGTAAACGTCGCCTTGTTCTCAAAGATGGACAGATCCTGATTGCCCTGAATGGAATAGGACTGCTCGGAAATATTGATTGCCGTTGCGCCTGCATAGGACAGGTACTCAATTTCCTTCTTGAACTCCTCAAAGGTCTCCTCGTACGGCTTGGTGCCGAGGAACGAAGAGAACCACTTGGATGCGATGGTCATACCACGCAGGTCAAGCGCTTCTTTCAACTCCTTAACGTCGGACGGATACTTGTGGCCAACCTCACAGCCGGTAAAGCCTGCCAGACGCATCTCGGAAATACACTGCTGGAACGTATTCTCATCGCCCAGATCCCACATATCATCGTTGGTCCATCCAATCGGGCAGATACCCAACTTGATATCCTTGTTTGCGAACATAACTCACAACACCTCCATGTTTTCTTTCACCCGTAGCTGCTGCAGCTATGTCCCGCACATCTCTCCTAACATACGGAACGTGCAAGTACAGGCGATAGGCTGATCTCCTACACTATTATGATAAAGGATGGTGCGGTATTTGTCAAATGTTTTGTGCAAATTGGTCAAAGAATTTGTGCGTTTTTCCAGCTCCTGACAGGTGATATACGCGCTGTTCGCTCACAGCATCTCGATAAATGCCGCCATGCGGGTATTCAGCTGCTCAACATCTGCCTGAGAATAGTCCGTTTCAACGCTCGTATAGGCCGCGCCCTTGCGCTTGACCAGCTTGCGCACGACGGCGGTTTCCACATTATACGTGTGACAGGCCTGCAATACGAGGTCGACGACACCGTCTACCTTGAAGTCGTCGATCAGCCTGTCCAGCAGCGCCATGCGGCTGGTGTTGGGCGACATGCAGGAGCAGCCGATGTGCAGATACTTCTGCGCCAGCGCATTGTAGACATCCGGATCGTTCTCATCCACCGGATCAAGCGGCTTCATGCCGGTGCAGTTTTCAAAGCAGACGACCACGCCGCCGTTATCTTCAATTGCACGGATGACCTTGAGCGCCGCTCCGCCGGACGGCGAGCCTGTAACCAAAATACGCTTTTTCGCGCCGATATTCTTGCCCTGTGCATATTCCTCCCGAATTTTAGCGGTAATGGCGTCCAGCTCCTCCGCCAGTCCGTCCGTATGGATGCGGAAGCCCGTGTTGTATACGGTATTGATGATATCCAGACCGGTGACCGGCGCGGGATCGAGCGTCATGACGTATTGCAGGCGGACAAGCGCCGCGTTGATCTCATTGCGGATGTGAATCTGCTCACGCACGGCCTCGTCCGTAATCGTCGTCCCAAACTGCGTTTCCAAGACCTGTTTAAACTTGAGCAGCTGCTGACGGTACATCTGCACACCCTCTTCCGACTGGGTGTTGGGCAGCTGAACGATATGTATTGGCTTAAATTCCTGCATCAGCTCGTACATTTTCTTTTTGCCGTCGCACGTTGTCTCGCCGACGACCAGATCGGAAAAATAGAAGAAGGGACATTTATCCGTCTTGGCAAAGCCGTAGCTCGACTTGATGAGCGGACAGAGGTTGCGCGGCAGATCTTTTTCCGCTTCCGGAATCGTCTCGTCGGAAACCGAGCACAGTCCGACGACGGCTGCGCCCATGGCGTTGGGAATCTCACGCGGCAGATACGTACAGTAGATGCCGACGACGGGAATCCCCTTGTCCTTTTCCTCTTTGATAGCCAAGAAGGAATTTTTTCTCGTCTGTGCAAATGTGTCAAAAATTTCCGGCAGTTCTTGTCTCAGTTTCATACGTTAAGCTCTCCTTTTTCTTTCATATTTTTGATATCCGAGCACGGCCGCGCCGACCGCTCCCGTATATTGTGCCAATGGATGGGTGCGCACAGCGGCAGGGGACAGATAATCGGTCAGCACGCGCCGCATGCAGACCGATTGCGCCAGTCCGCCGGAAAAGAATACGGTGTCCGACCGTCCGGTCAGCCGCTGCGCAAATACCGCCGTGCGCCGGCAGATGGCATGCACGCAGCCCAGTACAATATCGCCCGGCGTCTGCTGCTGGGCGAGCAGCCCGACAATCTCACTCTCTGCAAATACGGTGCACATGCTGTTGATTGCGACAGGCGTGCAGTCCGCAACAAAGTCGTCCAGCTGTGCGATGGCGCTGCCCACGCGCGCCATTGTCACCTCCATAAACCGTCCGGTCCCCGCAGCGCATTTGTCGTTCATCAGAAAATCGGTAATGCAGCCGTCGCGGTCAAGCGTAATCACCTTGCAGTCCTGTCCGCCGATGTCCAGCACGGCCGTGCACCCCGGACATAAGAACGCCGCGCCTGCGCCATGGCATGTGATCTCTGTAATGACAGCGTCCGCCTCAGGCAGCAGTGCGCGTCCGTAGCCTGTCGCCGTAACATAATCGACCTGCGGTGTGTGCAGTCTGCCGTACAGTGTGCGCAGCGTGGCTGATGGGTTCATGCCGGTTGGCAGCATCGCGCGGTCAACCACCGTCGTGCCGTCAAACAGCGCCGCCTTTGTCATTGCAGAGCCGGAGTCGATTCCCAAGCTCAGCATATCCAGCCTCCTCTCGTTGTATTTTTGAAAGAATAACGAATATTTGAAAAAATCCGCATTTTTGCGGAATGGTAGCAAAATAGCATATATTTAGTGAGTTCACACGGATTTTTAAACGCATTTTTATATAGTATAGCATGGAATGGAAGATTTTTCAACATCTTTTGCGGCGGAAAAAGCTGCGAAAAAAAACAGGGACCATCCGGA
>CAZEMM010000094.1:0-5186 GCA_964513445.1 uncultured Butyricicoccus sp.
ACTTTCGATTATTGGTTTTTATCTCTACCCCAACTATTGACATAGAGCCTCTTTTCTTCAGTCATCATAAAGCGGACGGCGCAGCACGACAAAATCGCCCGCATCGGTATGTACCTCCTCGCCGGTCGGCACGAAATCATTGTGCAGATAAAAAGCGGGGCCGCTGGGATTATGTTTTGCGGGAATGGCCTGCAGCACGCGCTTGCCCAGCCTGCGATAGGTGCTGACGGCGTGCCCCATCAGCTGCTGACCAAAGCCAAAGCCGCGGAATTTTTCCGCAATGCACGTGCCGCCCATCTCTCCGATTTCCGTGTCGCGGTTTTCCTGTGTGTTTATAGCAATGATGCCGCCGATCTCACGGTCAACCATACCAAACACAACCGCATCCGGCGTGACCGACTGGAACGAACGCAGACGCTGCTCAATCTGTGCGTCGCTGTATGCGTCCTTGCCATAGGTCGGCCAGTAGATTGCATGGAAAAACGTAAGCGCCTGTGACTTATCTGCCGGGTCGTCCCAATTTACCGGGCGAAACCACATCTGCGGGGAGGCGGGGACATCCTTGCTGTCGCTCCATTTGAGACGATAGAACGTGGACAATTCGTTTGGCATGTGCGAATTGTCATTGCGGTAGGGGACTTCAATCGAGCCGTCATTGCGGAACAGCAGCTTTGCAACACAGGTATTGTCACCCCAGCCGACCTGCATCATCTCCTCCGCCTGCAGGCCGAGCGCGAGTGTCAAAATGCCGCGGATAGCGGAGCCGTGCGAGACGACGACAACCGTCTTGCCGCCCTGCTCGCGCGCGATGCGGCGCATTTCGTCCAATGCGCGCGCACCCGCCTCCATGATGGTCTCACCGCCCGGCACACGTACCAGCCACGGACGGTTGCACCAGTCATCATACAGCTCCGGATGAAAGACAGGCAGCTCTGCCCACGGCTTGTCCTCCCATTCGCCCATATTGATCTCGCGCAGGGCGGGGCGCTGCTCAACCGGGAGGCCGTGCGGTGCGGCGATGGCGCGCGCTGTGCTGCGCGCACGCGACAGATCGCTGGAATAGACGGCGGCTATCGGCTCGTCCGCAAAGCGCTTGCCGACGACCTCCGCCTGCTCCCGCCCGCGGCGGGTGAGCAGGCTGTCATAAAAGCCATGGCAGCGGCGGCCGACATTGCCTTCCGCTTCCGCATGGCGCACCAGATAGATGGTTGTACTCATAGCTTCATTGCTCCTGTCAGTTCGGTTACGGATTGGATTCCGTGCGTATCGAGAAATTCCTCCAGCTCATGCAGCGCATGAATCGGCGCCATGGGGTCTGCAAAGCAGGCGGTGCCGATGGCAACGGCGGATGCGCCGGCCAGCATCATCTCGACGATATCACGTCCTGAGCGGATACCGCCTATGCCGAGAATCGGCACATCGACCGCCTGATGCACCTGATAGACCATGCGCACTGCAACGGGGAACACTGCCGGGCCGGAAAGACCGCCCATGATATTGGACAGGATAGGACGGCGGCTCTCCACGTCAATGCGCATGCCAAGCAGCGTATTGATGAGCGAAAGCGCGTCCGCGCCTGCCGATACTGCTGCGCGGGCAATCTCCGCAATATCTGTCACATTGGGGGACAGCTTGACGATCAGCGGCTTTTTTGCGACCTTTTTGGCGGCGGAAACGACCTCTTCAACCATTTTGGGCTGTGTACCGAAGGTCAGACCGCCACACTTGACGTTGGGACACGAGATGTTCATCTCAATGAGGTCGACGTCTGCATCAGATATTTTTTCCACAATGCCTGCGTATTCCTCAACAGAATTGCCGGAAACGTTTGCAATGATGCGGGTGTCAAACTGGCGCAGATAGGGAATCTGTTCCTCGATAAATTTATCCACGCCGGGATTTTGCAGACCGACACAATTGAGGATGCCCATGGGAGTCTCCGCGATGCGCGGGGCGGGGTTGCCCAAGCGCTCGGTCGGGGTCAGCCCCTTTGCGCCGATGCCGCCCAGCTCGCCCAGATCATAAAATTCGGCATATTCATGGCCGAAGCCAAAGGTGCCGGAGGCGGTTGTGACCGGGTTTTTCAGCTCTACACCGCAAAAATTAACACGAAGATCAGCCATTACCACTGCACCTCCTTGGAATCAAATACAGGGCCGTCCTTGCATACATGCCCATAGCGCGTCTCACCGTTTTCTGCCGCAAGCGCGCACGCGCATACGAGACAGGCGCCGATGCCGCAGCCCATGCGCTCCTCCATCGATACCTGACAGAGCAGGCCGGCCTGTTCTGCAATTGCCGCCAGCGCGCGCAGCATCGGCTTCGGGCCGCAGCAGCAGACAGAGGTAAATTCCGCAATATGCTGCTGCAAAACATCAGATACAAAGCCGTGAATGCCATAGGAGCCGTCATCCGTCGCGGTGTATACTGTGCCGAGTGCACGGAAGTCCTCCTCTAAAATTACAGCATCGCGGCTGCGGAAACCCAGAATTGCGGTTGGATGCGCGCCGTTTTGCTTTGCTGTGCGCATGGTTTGCAGCATAGGAGGGACGCCGATGCCGCCGCCGATGAAAACCGGACGGTCGCCCAGCTGCTCCATGCAGAAGCCATGCCCGAGCGGGCCGAGAACATCCAGCGTATCACCCGGGCGGCGCCGGGACAGCCAGCGCGTTCCGTCACCCTTGGTGACAAAGACGATTTTCAGCAGGCCGTCACTTGTACAGCAGACGGAAATGGGACGGCGCAGCAGATTTGCCTCTCCGCAGGCAATATGAACAAACTGTCCGGGAGCAGCCGCTGCGCTGATGCGCGGCGCGTCCAGCGTCAGCGCGGTGATGGTGTCGGTGAGCGGCTGACGCGCACAGACAGTACAAAGCTCCTGTATGGGCATGATGCATTCCTCCTTTATTTTTCAAACAAATATATTGTACATGAATTCGCGACGGAAGGAAAGAGGCAGGCGCGGGGTTTTGGCCGGATTATAATAAACGATATCGCTTAAAGATTATCCGTCGCGTACATCAGCACCGTCAGCGCAGCCATAGGCGCGGTTTCACAGCGCAGGATGCGCGGCCCCATGGCACACGGTGTCATTCCGCGGCGGACAGCCTGCGCAACCTCATATTCCTCAAATCCGCCCTCCGGGCCGGTGATAATTGCGGCCGTGCGCACAGATGACACACTCTCAATTTTTTCGCGCAGCGTGATGCGCTCGCCTGTTTCATACATAAACAGCATCAGGTCTGCCTGCTCCGCGATATCCAGTGCGGCTTCGAATGAGGGGACGGCGGACACCTGTGGAATCCGTCCGCGGCCCGATTGCTTGGCAGCAGATTCCGCGATGCGCTGATAGCGTACGAGCTTTTTCTGCATGCTTTTGGCATCCGGGCGGGCGACGCAGCGTTTGCACAGAAAAAATATAATGTTTGCCGCGCCCAGCTCGACGCATTTTTGAACGATAAAATCTGCGCGCTCACCCTTGGGTAAGCCGGCGAGAATCGTGCAGGCGACAGATGGCTCCGCGCTGTCCGGCAGCGGCTGGATGATATCCGCCTGCACCTCACCATCCGCAATGTGTGAAATGCGGCACAGCGCGTCGTTTCCCGCGCCGTCGCACACGGTAATTTCATCTCCAACGCCAAGACGCAGCACGCGAATATGCTCGGTATCGCCGCCGGAGATAGTCACGGACTGCGCGCCGATGCTGCCGTCCTGCAAGAAAAATCTGGGCATTTCGTCCCTCCTGTTCAAATGACAATATCAAAATGGTGTGCGTGTCAATGGGTCAGCTTTTTGATCCAGTGGCCGTGATTTGCCTTGATATAGGCGGGGACGCACTTAAACAGCTGGTCGAGATTGAGACACCAGACGACTACGATAGGGGAGGCCTTGACATAGAATGCCATAAAGAACGACAGCGGGATGACAATGCCCCAAATGCTGACGAGGTCAAGCGTCATGGTATATTTGGTGTCGCCGCCGCCCTTGATGATACCGGCGTTGGTCGGCATCTGATAGGACATACCGACCATGACAACACACAGGATGTGTAAGAATGCGCGTGCAAGCTGACGGCTCTCGTCCGAGAAGCTGTACAGCGACAGCACCGGCTCGGTCAGCGCAAAGAGCAGAATGCCGCAGCAGATGCCCATGACGACAAACATGACCTGTAGCGTTTTGGCGTATTGCTTGACGCGATTAAGATCGCCCTCACCGATGGATTTGCCAATGATGACGTTAGCAGTGGATGCCGAGCCGACAGCGACTGTCTTGACGATAAGGAACAGGTTGGAGGCCATGCTGTTTGCGGCGATCGCGCTTGCGGTCAGATGTCCGAGGATCGCTGTCTGCATCGCGGTATTCAGTCCCCACAGGCTCTGCGTAAAAATAATGGGTGCGCTGACACGGAAGTAATCCCGCGTGATCGCGCGGTCTGTATGTAGAAAATCCTTCAGCTTCAAGTGCAAATGCTGTTCCTTTTTCTTGATGTACACCAGGATGATGACGCATTCGATGATGCGGGCGGTCAGTGTGCCGATCGCCGCGCCGCGCGCGCCCAGCTGCGGAAGGTCAAAATGACCGAAGATGAGCAGCCAGTTGATGCAAAAATTGATACACAGTGTGCTCAGGGAGAGGTAGAATGCGATTTTTACCACCTCTGTACTGCGCAGAACGGAAAGCAGAATGGTTGTGACACAGAAGAACGGATAGGTAAATTTGACGATTTGAAGATAGCTGACGCCCTCCGCGATGATCGCACTATCTGTTGTGAAAAGACCGACGACCTGAGACGGGAACAGCGTGACCGCGAAAAACAGGACAAGCATGACACACAGCGCGGTGCGCATAGCAGTGCTGGAAATTTTGCGGATGGTGCCGCAGTCCTGCTTGCCCCAATACTGTGCAGAGAGAATGACAAGGCCGTCGCCGACGCCCGTCAGCAGGTTTTGATAGATAAACTGAATTTGATTGACCGCAGTGACGCCGGACAGTGCGCTCTCCGAATACCGTCCCAGCATGAGGTTGTCCGTGAGATTAACGCTCAGTGAAATGACGTTCTGCAGGACGATCGGCAGGCACAGCATCAGGAACGTGCGATAAAATCGTTTGTCCTTGATTAACATGGCATATGTTTCCTCGTATTATAAAGTAGTAGTGTTTATAGTCCCTCTCCAAGGACTGTATGC
>CAZEMM010000095.1:0-5035 GCA_964513445.1 uncultured Butyricicoccus sp.
CGGCTCAACGCCGCCCTTTGCGCAGAATACGCAGACAGAGCCGTCGAGGACGCGCAGGGAGCGCTGTACCTCTACGGTGAAGTCAACGTGACCCGGGGTGTCGATAATATTAATGCGATAGCCCTTCCAGTGGCAGGTGGTCGCAGCGGACGTGATTGTGATGCCGCGCTCCTGCTCCTGTGCCATCCAGTCCATAACCGCGCCGCCCTCATGCGTCTCGCCGATCTTATGCGTGCGGCCTGTGTAGAACAAGATGCGCTCGGTCGTCGTCGTCCTGCCGGCGTCAATATGCGCCATAATGCCAATATTTCTAGTTTTTTCCAGTGTAAACTCTCTGGCCATGTAAATCTCCTTTCGTAAAGCTACCCCAGATACTTAGTATCTGTAATGTGCAAACGCCTTGTTGGCCTCTGCCATCTTATGGGTGTCTTCACGCTTCTTGACGGCGCCGCCCAGATTGTTCACTGCATCCATGATCTCACCGGCCAGCCTCTCCGCCATGGTTTTCTCGGAACGGGCGCGGGCATACTTGGTGATCCAGCGCAGGCCCAGAGTCTGACGTCTCTCCGGACGAACCTCCATCGGAACCTGGTAGGTTGCGCCGCCGACACGGCGCGCCTTGACCTCCAGCGACGGCATGATGTTATCCATAGCCTCGGTGAATGCCTCCAGCGGATCACGGCCTGTCTTTTCCTTTACGATATCAAAAGCACCGTAAACAACCTTCTGCGCTACGCCCTTCTTTCCGTCCAGCATGATCGAATTGATCAGCTTGGTAACGAGCTGGGAACCGTACAGCGGATCCGGAAGAACCTCTCTCTTCGGGACAAATCCTCTTCTTGGCACGATACTTCCCTCCTTCACAAAAATGATTTCATAGGTACTCAAAGGTCACCCCTGACCCTTGTTTTGCCAGAGGAGTCTGAAATAAATCTATTCAAACGCACTCATGGCAAAGCCTGTTTTGCTTTGCTTGGTGTTCAAGTCAAACGCACGGGTGAATGTGGTGGTTTCTTCAGGGCAGATTACTTGCCCGGCTTCGGACGCTTCGCGCCGTACTTGGAACGAGCCTGACGGCGGTTTGCTACGCCCTGCGTATCCAAAGAACCGCGGATGATATGATAACGGACACCCGGAAGGTCCTTTACACGGCCGCCGCGAACCATAACGACGGAGTGCTCCTGCAGGTTGTGGCCAATGCCCGGGATGTAAGCGGAAACCTCCATACCGTTGGTCAGCTTAACACGAGCGACCTTACGCAGCGCGGAGTTCGGCTTTTTCGGGGTCATGGTCTTGACCGTGGTGCAGACACCTCTCTTTTGCGGGGAAGGCTGATTGGTCGCCTTCTTCCTCAGGGAGTTCAGACCTACCTGAAGCGCCGGAGCGGTAGACTTATAGGCTACCTCCTGTCTGCCCTTACGAACGAGCTGGTTAAAGGTTGGCATTTAACTTGCACCTCCTTCAAAAGAATAAATAGATTTATTTCAGCGGGCGGGGTTTGCGCCTCCCGTCAAAATCAAATGTCCTCGGTGACGGCCACGATCGCGGCGCCGACGTCGATGCCGACGGCCTGACCGAGCTGACGCATCGTCGGAACCTCCGTCACCGGTATGCCCTGCTGCTCGCACAATTGCGCAACAGGGGCTGTAATGCGACGCTCTGCATCTGCGGCAATGAATACCTGCTTCGCGCCGCCGTCACGAATGACTTTTTTAGACTGCTTGACGCCGACGACCTTTGCCGCCGAAGACAGCTGTGAGAGCATAGAATAACCTCCTCATCGCATACCTGTTTATTGTACTCGATAAAAGCCGTCCTGTCAATCTTTTTTTCGACGATTTTACAAAGCTGGAAACAGCATTCCCAATCTGACGGCGAATATACGTTAATTTGCACAAAAAGATGAATTTTTTCAAAAATTTCCCGTTTGAAGCCGCTTGCAGGGCGCGATTTTCCTTTCTGCACCGGCTATCGGAACAGCCCGCGCAGATCATACAGCAGTCCCTTTCCGTACAGCTTGTCATACGCCCGCTGATGCGCGCTGTGAATATACACCGTGTGATGATATTCCGCATAGCCATGTGCGAGCAGCGCAAAAACCAGCACGGCTGCTGCAAGCACGGCAAGTCGCTTCCATCCGGTCAGCGGGCGCTCAGCCATCCACTGCCACAGCACGAAGCCGGCGAGCAGTACGAGCAGCATCAGCAGCAGGCACAAGCCGGTCTGCCCGAAAAAATCTCGAAACAGTGCGTCCTTACATTTACGGCGCAGCACCGCGTCAATGCGTACAAGATGAATGCTATAAGCCAGCAGGACGGATATGACCGCAAGGCCCGCGGCATTCCAAACCGTCTTGATTTTCATGCTTTGCTCCTTTGCCAAAAGCCCGCAGACGCGGAGCGCCTGCGGGCTGGAATTGCATTGTGTCAGGCCAGTCAGTCCATATTATGGATTTCTTCGTAATGGCCGTCGCGGTATTCCCTCAGGCCGGAGCCTGCCGGAATCAGCTTGCCAATCAGCACGTTCTCCTTCAGGCCGGTCAGCGGGTCAACCTTGCCCTTAATGGCGGCGTCGGTCAGCACGCGCGTCGTCTCCTGGAACGATGCGGCAGACAGGAACGAATCGGTCGCCAGCGCGGCCTTGGTGATACCCATGAGCACAGGAGACCAGGTTGCGGTCTTGAGCTCCGTCTCGCCCGCAGCGATGCGCTCCTCGATCTTGCGGTTCTCATCCTCCATTTCGATCAGGCTCATCATCGTGCCCGGCAGCAAATCGGTATCGCCCGCGTCCTCGATCTTGATCTTGCGCATCATCTGACGCACAATGACCTCGATGTGCTTGTCGTTCAGATCGACGCCCTGCTGACGGTAAACCTTCTGTACCTCCTTGATGAGGTAATCCTGTACCGCGCGCGGATTCAGGATGCGCAGGATGTCATGCGGGTTGAGCGCGCCCTCGTTGAGCTGTTGGCCCTGCTCGACAACGTCGCCGTCCGTCACGCGGATGCCGGAGGACGACGCGAGCTGGTAGCTCTTGCTCTCGCCGGTCTGCGCGTTGACGATATTGACCGTCTTGACTGTCGTGCGCTTGCTTTCCTCAATCGTGACCGTACCGGAGATCTCCGCCAGCGTTGCGACCTTCTTCGGCTTTCTCGCCTCAAACAGCTCTTCAACGCGCGGCAGGCCCTGTGTGATATCCGAGCCTGCGACACCGCCGGAGTGGAACGTACGCATGGTCAGCTGGGTGCCCGGCTCACCGATGGACTGCGCGGCAATGATGCCGACTGCCTCGCCCATTGCACACGGCGCGCCAAATGCCAGATTGGATCCATAGCAATGCGCACACACGCCCTTGCGCGCACGGCACTGCAGCACGGTGCGAATCTGCACCTTCTTGATGCCGGCCGCAACGATGCGCGCCGCATCCTCCTCGCTCATCATGGTATCCTTGGTCGCCAGCGTCTCGCCGGTTTCCGGATGCAGCACGTCGTCCACCGGATAGCGGCCAATCAAACGCTCCGCAAACGGCTCGATGACCGTGTTGCCCTCCATGATATCCTCGACCCAGATACCGGTCGTCGCGCCGCAGTCCTCCTCGCGGATGATGACCTCCTGCGAAACATCAACCATTCGGCGCGTCAGATAACCGGAGTCGGCGGTACGCAGCGCGGTATCCGCCAAGCCCTTACGCGCGCCTCGCGCGGAGATAAAGTACTCGAGTACCGACAGGCCCTCACGGAAGTTCGACTTAATCGGAATCTCGATGGTCTTACCGGATGCAGACGCCATCAGTCCGCGCATACCGGACAACTGACGAATCTGGTTGATGGAGCCGCGGGCGCCCGACTGCGCCATCATATGAATCGGATTAAACCGCTGGCTGTCCATCTTTTCCTGCAGCGCGTCGGTAACCGTCTTGGTGGTGTTTTCCCACTCGTGAACGACCAGACGGTAGCGCTCGTTGTCCGTGATAAAGCCGCGCTTGTATTTCTTATCAATCATCGCGACCTTCTCTTCCGATGCCGCGATCAGCGCCTGCTTCTCCTCCGGCACGGCGATATCCGAGAACGATACCGTCAGCGCGCCCTTGGTGGAATACTTGTAGCCCATCGACTTGATGGCATCAAGCACCTCTGCGGTGACATTGAAGCCATGGATGCGGATGCAGCGGTCAACGATTTTTCCAAGCTGCTTTTTGCCGCACGTCTCCATGATCTCCAGCTTGAGCATATCCTGCTTGGTCTTGCGCTCAATAAAGCCCAGATCCTGCGGGATCTTCTGGTTAAAGATCAAACGGCCCGCGGTCGCATCGATGATACCGCTGACGGTCTCGCCGTCAATCTCCTTGGTTATACGCACCTTGATCGGCGCATGAATGCCGATGACGCCCTCGTCATAGGCCATGAGCGCCTCATCGACGTTGCGGAATACCTTGCCGACGCCCGGCTCCGTGTCGCGGTCGATGGTCAGGTAGTACGAGCCGAGAACCATATCCTGCGACGGTACGGTGACCGGCTTGCCGTCCTGCGGCTTGAGCAGGTTGTTGGCGGACAGCATGAGCAGACGCGCCTCCGCCTGCGCCTCGACCGACAGCGGCAGATGCACCGCCATCTGGTCGCCGTCAAAGTCCGCGTTAAACGCGGTACAAACCAGCGGATGCAGCTTGATCGCGCGGCCCTCTACCAGAATCGGCTCGAACGCCTCGATGCCCAGACGGTGCAGCGTCGGCGCACGGTTCAGCATAACCGGATGACCCTTGATGACGGTCTCCAGCGCGTCCCAAACCTCCGGCTTGCCGCGCTCGACCATCTTTTTGGCGGACTTGATGTTGGAAGCGAGGCCGTCCTGCACCAGACGCTTCATAATGAACGGCTTGAACAGCTCGATGGCCATCTCCTTCGGCAGGCCGCACTGGTAAATCTTCAGATCCGGACCGACGACGATAACCGAACGGCCGGAATAGTCAACACGCTTGCCCAGCAGGTTCTGACGGAAGCGTCCCTGCTTGCCCTTGAGCATATCGGAGAGCGACTTGA
>CAZEMM010000096.1:0-4952 GCA_964513445.1 uncultured Butyricicoccus sp.
GGATATTTTCTCTACGGCAGGAGCAATTTTATTCCCAAACGCCGATGTCCTGCATCTCGGAGATGAATTCCTAAACGTTCTCACAATCGTCTCATCTAAGCGGTCTGCTTTATATCAAAATGCTTTTTAGCAGACCTACCGTCTTTTCAAGCGCAAATATAGTATCCATAGTATAATCCTCGTGTTCGATGGACAGCACGCCGTCATAGCCGACCATCTTCAAATTGACGAGGAACGTGCGCCACCAGTTTTCGTCATGTCCGTAGCCCGGAATTGCGAAATTCCAAGAGCGCGTTGCGTATTCCAGCACATTCTTGTCGTCAAGAAGTGTATTGACCTCTGCGGGTTTTTCAATGCGCACATCCTTGATATGCACATGATAGATTGCGTTACCCAATGCACGAATGACCGCGATCGGGTCGGCGCCCATCCAGAACAGATGAGACGGATCCAGATTGAAGCCGATGGTTTCATCTCCGCCACAGGCTTCCCGCAGCCTGCAGAAATTCTCCACGTCATGCACGAGCTGACAGCCATGCGGTTCGAGCGCAAGGCAGGTTACGCCATATGCGTTCGCAGTCTTTGTAATCTCTCTCCAATAGGGAATGGCAACCTCGTTCCATTGGTAGTTCAGAATATTCTGTGTTTCCGGTGGCCAAGAGGTGACGATCCAGTTCGGATAGGCATCGTTTGGGCCGCCCGCGGGCAAGCCGGACATCATGACGACAGTATGCAGGCCAAAATATTCACTGAGTCGGAACGTCTTGTGTGTGACCGCATCCTCCCGCTTGCCCCAGTCTCCTGGTGCGAGCGGATTGCCGGAGCAGTTGAAGGCGGAAATCGAAACGCCGTAATCGTGCAGCATCCCCTTCATCTCGTCGCGCTTGGTCTCACTCTCCAGAAGCTCGTCCAAATCGACATGCGGCGCACTCGACCAGTTGCCGCAGCCCAGTTCGATCTGCTCAATGCCAAGCTGTTTGCAAGTTTGCAGCAACTTCTCAAAAGACTGATTTCCCAGGCAATCGCTGACCAATCCGATTTTCATGCCGCGCCCTCCTTACTTGATCTCGACCCATTGCCTAGTTTCCGCAGACGCCAGCACCGCGTCAATGATCTGCATGACTTTCATGCCAAAGCAAAAATCAATTTCGCACGGCGTATGCTCCGCGACGCACTTCAGCGTGTGATATGCCTCGATGGTTTTCTGGTCGGCATAGCCAAGGCAGATGCCGGCGCCGCCGAAGAACTTATCATATTCACCATGACCCGGTGCGATGAGCACGGTTTTGAAGCCGCGTTCGCACTTGTCTCCCTCGTGACGATAGATCTGCACCTCGTTCTGCCGCTCCTGATTATAGACGATGCAGCCCTTTGTCAGTTGAATTTCGTAACCAAGCGACATTTTACGACCGGCAGCCAGACGATTAGAAAAAATCGTGCCGCACGCGCCGTTTTCGTAGGTGAACATAAACTGCACCAGATCATCATTTTCGACCGGAAGCATTTTTTTCGGATCCTTCGGATCAGGGTATTCCGGTACGATAATCTGCGTCATGCCGCAGACCGAGGCAATATCGCCGACCAGATACTGCGATAGGCTGATAGTATGGCTCGCCAAATCGCCCAGCGCGCCTGAGGCTGAAGCTGACTTGAACATACGCCATTCATGCTTTTGCTCTGGATCGTTATAATAATCCTGATCGTACATGCCGCGGAAGTTAACGACCTGCCCAAGCTCGCCGGACGCAAGCAGTTCCTTGACATATTGTTGGATCGGGTTCCGGACGTAATTGAAGCCGACAGAGGTAATGACGCCTGCGTCCTCCACGCATTTCGTCGCGGCGATCGCTTCCTCCGCCGTCATCGCCAGCGGTTTTTCGCAATAAACGTGCTTGCCCCGCTTCGCCGCCGCCATTGCGATCGGGCAGTGGGAGGCGTTCGGCGCTGTAATATCGACTATGTCAATATCCTCTGCCTCGACAATGTCTGCCCAATTTGTCGTCCAGCGCGCGAAGCCGTATTTTTGCGCGGTCGCCTTCGCGTTTTCCTCAAACACATCCGCGACCGCGACCAGCTCCGGGACGACTTCGTCTCCAAAGATATTATTTATGGATTTATATGCGTTCGCATGTGTGCGTCCCATAAAGCCTGCGCCAATCAAACCGATTCTAATTCTTTTCATGCCTTTTTAGCCTTCCTGATAGTTTGTCCCAAAATTGATTCCACTGGAAAAACTCGACAGAGAGGCTCGCCTATATTTAGACGTCTTCTGTTGAGTCTCTGCCAAAAAAGAAGAGAATGTTAAAAAACAAATTCACCTGCGGCTCTCCCCCTCAACTTGTCCACTCCTTCAGTTGGATCAGGTAATCGTCGATGTTGCTCTCGTCGATGATCTCCGCCTCTGTCGGATAAAATGTCTCAAGCTCTTTGCCATCGACCGCATCAAGTGCGTACTTCACGCAATTATAGCCCATCTCATAGGGGTTGATATTGACGCTTGCCTTCAGCTTTCCTTCCTTTACAGCGTCCGCACCGGAAATGCCACCAAAGCCGTAGACGGCGATTTCTTCGCGTCCTGTCTGCTCAATAGCATTCTGCGCGCCGACCGCTACGTCATCCGAGTGGCACAAAACGCCGGCGATCTCGCCCTCAGAATATTTCTGCATCATGCCCTCCATGACCGTCACTGCCTTGTCGGTCGCCGCATCGGTATACTGCACCTCAAGAACGCTACAGCCGTTGTCCTCCAGCGCGGCGGTATAGCCATCCACACGATCACCAGAAGTTACATCGCCCTGCACACCCGCAAGAAGGACAAACTGGCTGCCCTCGCCCTCCTGCTCGGCCGCGTATTCACCCATCGCATAAGCTGCGTCATAGTTGGATACGCCGACATAGCTCAGCAGCTTATCCGATTCAAACGTCGTATCAACTGAAAGGATCGGAATCTCCGCATTCGCCACGACGTTCGCCGCCGCGTCCGGCTGAAGCGGAGCGATAACCAGTGCCTCTACGTCGTCAAGTCCCAGACAAGTTTCGATTTCATTGAGCTGCTCGTCATAGGAAGTCTCACTCGGAGGTCCCTGCAACATGACCTCGCAGCCGAAATCTGCCTCCGCCTGCTTAATGCCCGCTATCATGCAATTCCAGTAATCGGAATTCAGCGTTTTCAGTACGACTGCGATCTTGTGAGAACCGTTTGACGACTCAAAACCGGAAGCACTCCCGTTCGAGTTGCTCTCGGTGATATCGGAAGAACTGCTGCAGCCGGTCAAACAGCCCGCCGCCATCACACCCGCCATCAACATAGCCAATAATCTCTTTTTCATAATCAATCTCCTTTTCGCGTGTATCAAAACAATATGTCCTTGTATTAATTATATTTGTTTTGGTATTTATTTTCTATTTGCGGATTAAACAAACTATTTTTTTGTTGAATCCGCACAATATATGCCGTTTTGTTTTATAAAATATTCTCAGTATACCAGTCAGTTTTGTCTGAAATTACGTGTGTGTGTTTTCGTGCCAATAAAAGGCACGTGCAATATTCAAAGGAATCACGAGGAATTTTAACAAGTAATTTACCTTGGCACTCAAAAAGACACGTTGTCAGAATGAACGCACAGGGCAAAAAAAGAGGCTCCTATCAGAGCCTCTCTATCACATCGCACCCTTTGCAAGAATCGCGTCAATATTTTCATCCAAGACGATACGAGCCGGTATTTCGAGGAACGCCGTTTCCGGGCGATTTCCCTTGCAGAGAAAGTCTAGCATTACCGAAGCCGCAGCAGCACCCTGCTGATATGGCGCAAGCTCAAGTGTGAACTCAACAATCCCGCGTCTCACCAAATCCACGACATCCGGCGTAGTATTGTAACTGACAATTTTTATGGGCTTCTTTTTGTCCAGCAGCGCCTGTCCAATATCCGCCGTGCAGCCCACCGCGCAAAATATTCCTCGCAGATTTTGGTATTGCGTGACCAACTGAATCGTTTTTTCGTATGCGATCACACCTTGGTCATAGGAATTGATGATATCCACGATCCTTATCTCCGGGAACCTCTCAGCTATGGCCTGCTGAAAACTCTGAATACGCAGCCGATGCCCGCTGATTTCGCTCATGCCGCCGATCACCGCAATCTCGCCACGTTGTCCGATGCACTTGGCCAACAGCGACGCGGCAATCCTTCCTGAGGCTTTGCTGTCCTCTCCGACAAAGCAAAGCCTTTTGCAGCCCACAACATCGGAATCAAACAGAACAACTGGCGTGTCCGCATCCGAAAAAGCGTCCAGCGCCTCACACAGCCGTCTGCTTTGACTTCCTCGCAGAATAATTCCGTCCACCCGCTTTTCCCGAATGTATTCCAGTACAGAGAGCATCTCGCTTACATTTTCGCTGCTACAGTAAAAGTAGTCTGCTGTGACATTGGGTGTCTTATACAGCCGAAACACGTCGTCCATTCCCTGCTTTGCCTTGCGGAAAAATTCATTATGCAACCTCGGAATAATAACCGCTACATGAATCGGATCCGCACGTTCCGATGTATCCGCCCCGCGCTTTCGTTCCGGCAGGTGATACTCCTGCTCCTCAATCACAGCCTGCACGCGGCTGCGCACCTCGTCGCTGACTCCCACGCGGTCATGAAGTACCTTGTCCACCGTGCCGCGCGAAACGCCTGCAAGTTCAGCCAGCTTTCTCACAGTTATCTTTTTCATAGTTCTCTCCGTCCTGTCGTTATCCGTCTCCCATTTCATCTAAAGTATAGCATAGCCTTGGAGCGTGTCAAGCGATTATTTTCACTGTACCTTCGCGACGGACAAAAAACGCCCCCGCACTCGCGCAGCGGCGAGCTATCGGGGGACGTCAGATTAACCTATACGGGAAAGCGATTTGAACTTAAGCTGCCTTTGCAGCGGCTTCCTTGCGGCGTGCGTTGGCTGCCATCTTTTCA
>CAZEMM010000097.1:0-4787 GCA_964513445.1 uncultured Butyricicoccus sp.
CACCGGACAGCCGTTCACGGTCGGCAAGGTCAAGCGCGGCAAAAAACGCAAAAACCCGGCGCCGCCGTTCATCACCTCCACGCTTCAACAGGAGGCGAGCCGCAAGCTGGGCATGGTGCCGCGCCGCACGATGTCCATCGCGCAGCAGCTGTATGAGGGCATTGAGATCGGTGAGAAGGGCCTGACCGGTCTGATTACCTATATGCGTACCGATTCGCTGCGCCTGTCGGATGAGGCGGTCGCGGGAGCAAAGGACTATATTTTGCAGCGGTACGGCGCACAGTATTATCCGGCAAAAACGCGCGTGTTCCGCACCAAATCGGGCGCGCAGGATGCGCATGAGGCGATTCGCCCGACCAATCCGGCGCTCACGCCGGATGAAATCCAGCCATATGTCACACCGGACCAGTATAAGCTGTACAAGCTGATCTGGAGCCGGTTTATCGCCTGCCAGATGGCGGAGGCGATTTTGGATACCGTTTCTGCGGACATCGTTTCGCACGGCTATGTGTTCCGCGCAAGCGGCTATACGGTCGCGTTTCCTGGCTTTACGGCGGTCTATGAGGAGTCCACCGACGACGGCAAGCAGGACACGACCTCCGGCAAGCCGCTGCCGCATTTTGACGAGGGCGATGTGCTGGGCTGCAATAAGCTGACGCCTGCCCAGCATTTTACGCAGCCGCCGGCGCGCTATACCGAGGCGTCGCTCATCCGTGCGATGGAGGAAAAGGGCATCGGACGTCCGTCCACCTACGCGCCGACCATTTCTACTATTCTTGACCGCGAATATGTGGTCAAGGAGGGACGAAGCCTGCGCCCGACGCTGCTGGGCGAGGGCGTGACCGAGCTGCTGGTGGATAAGTTCACCACGGTCGCCGACCTCACGTTCACCGCCCACATGGAAGACGAGCTGGACGAGGTCGAAAGCGGCAAGCTGTCCTATGTGGACGTGCTGCGCCGGTTTTACGGCCAGTTTTCCGCGGCATTGGAGCAGGCGGAAAAGGATCTGGAGGGGCAGCGCGTCAAGATCAAGGACGAGGAAACCGACGAGGTGTGCGAGCTGTGCGGCCGCAATCTCGTCATCAAATCCGGGCGGTTTGGCAAATTCCTCGCCTGCCCGGGTTATCCGGAGTGTAAATTTACCAAGCCCATCGTTGTGGATACCGGTGTGACCTGCCCGAAATGCGGCGGCCGTATCATTGAGCGCAAATCCAAGCGTGGTTTTCCGTATCTGGGCTGTGATAACTACCCCACATGCACGTTTATGACGTGGGATAAGACGACCAAGGAGAGCTGTCCGGTGTGCGGCTCCGCGCTGTTCCGGCATTATGACCGCGAGACGGGCGAGACGCATCTGATGTGCTATAAGGACGGCTGTGAATACAAGCAGTTTGTCAGCAAGCGCAAGCCGCGCAAGAGCAAGGCGCAGAAGGAGGCCGAGGCGGGCGAGAGCGCGGAGGGAACGCCGAAGACGACGCGCAGGACGGCGGCAAAAAAGACAACGAAAACAACAACGAAAAAGACGGCGGCACGCAGGACGGCAACGAAAACGGAGGAGACAGAGAAAGCATGAGACAGGCAACCGTGATCGGCGCGGGACTGGCGGGCTGTGAGGCCGCGTGGCAGCTGGCGCAGCGCGGTATCGACGTCGAGCTGTACGAGATGAAGCCGGTCATGCGCACGCCCGCGCATCATACGGATGATTTTGCGGAGCTGTGCTGCTCCAATTCTCTGCGCGGCGCGGAAATCTGTACCGCGCCGGGCCTGCTCAAGGAGGAGCTTCGGCGGGCAGGCAGCCTGCTCATCGCCTGCGCGGACGAGACGCGCGTGGAGGCGGGCGGCGCGCTGGCGGTAGACCGTGCGGCATTTTCCGCGCGCATCACACAGGCTGTGCGTTCGCACCCGCGCATTACGATACATGCGGGCGAGGTGACGCATGTCCCGGACGAGGGACACGTGATCATCGCGACCGGCCCGCTGACGTCGGACGCGCTGTTTGATGACATCCGGCGGTTGATCGGGGCGCATGAATACCTGTATTTTTATGATGCGGCGGCGCCCATCGTCAGCTTTGATTCGATCGATATGGACAGCGCATACTTCGCCTCGCGCTATGACAAGGGCACGGCGGATTATATCAACTGCCCGATGGACCGCGCGCAGTACGACGCGTTTTGGCAGGCGCTGTGCGAGGCGGAGCAGGCGCCCGTGCACGGCTTTGAGGATAAAAAGGTCTTTGAGGGCTGCATGCCGGTCGAGGTCATGGGACGGCGCGGACACGATACGCTGCTGTACGGCCCGTTAAAGCCGGTGGGACTGCGCGACCCGCGCACCGGACGCGACCCGTATGCCGTCGTGCAGCTGCGCCGCGACAATGCGGCAGGCTCTCTGTACAATCTGGTCGGCTTCCAGACGCATCTGCGCTTCCCGGAGCAAAAGCGTGTCTTTTCCATGATCCCCGCGCTGCATGGCGCGGAATTTGTGCGCTATGGCGTCATGCACCGCAACACGTTTCTCGATTCCCCGCGTCTGCTCGACCGCCATTTCCGGCTGCGGACGCAGCCGCGCATCCGGTTTGCCGGGCAGATGACCGGCGTGGAGGGCTATATTGAGTCCGCCGCCTCCGGCTTTGAGGCGGGAGTCAATCTGGCGCGTGAGCTGCTCGGCCTGGAGCCCGTCGACTTTCCGGATACGACCGCAATCGGCGCGCTCGGCCTGTATATCTCCAATGAGGCGAATACAAAATTTCAGCCGATGAACATCAACTTCGGTATTATCAGGCCGCTGGGCTGCCGCGTCAAGGGCAAGAGGGAGAAAAACACGCAGATCGCGCTGCGCGGGCTGGCGGATTTGGACGCGCTGCTGGAAACCGTGCGCGAAGGACAAGGAGGATAACTGTGAAACTGATTATCGACGCGATGAGCGGCGACAACGCGCCGGAGGCCATTGTATCCGGCTGCGTCGCGGCGGCGCGGGAATTTGGACAGGATTATATTCTGGTCGGCAAGCCGGACGTATTAGAGGCGCTGCTGAAAAAGGAAAACGCGGATGATCTGCCCATCACCATCCATCCGGCATCGGATGTGATTGACATGCATGACGATCCGGCCACTGCGGTGCGGCGCAAAAAGGACGCGTCGATGTCGGTCGCGCTGCGGCTGGTGCGCGACGGCGCGGGTGACGCGATGATCTCCGCCGGCAATACCGGTGCGCTGCTGTCCGGCGCGACGCTGGTCGCCAAGCGCATCAAGGGCATCCGCCGCGCCTCACTCCCGCCGATGCTGCCGTGTAAGGGTGGCCGCGTCCTGCTCATTGACGCAGGCGCAAACGCGGAGTGCACGCCGGAATATCTGCTGCAATTTGCCTTCATGGGCAGCTTCTACATGCAGAAGGTAGGCGGCGTCGAAAGCCCGCGCGTCGGCTTGATTAACAACGGCGCGGAGGACACCAAGGGCGACACGCTGCGCAAGCAGACGTATGCGCTGCTCAAGGCGGCGGACGAGGCGGGCCGCATCCGCTTTGTCGGCAACGTCGAGGGCAGCGATATTCCAAACGGCGTGTGTGACGTGGCAGTGACCGACGGATTTACCGGAAACGTTGTACTCAAGACCGTCGAGGGCGTGGCGGGCTTTTTGATGGGCGAGCTGAAGAGCGTATTTTTGACCAATTGGCGCACGAAGCTTGCTTATCTGCTGGTAAAGCCCTCCATACGCGGCATGAAGCAGCTGCTGTCCAGCAGCGAAGTGGGCGCGGCGCCGTTTTTGGGTATTTCCAGGCCGGTTCTCAAGGCGCATGGATCGTCCGACGCGCATGCCATCCGTTCCGCCGTCAGGCAGGCGATGGATTACGTCGAGGCGGATGTCGTCGGCGAGATCGAACGCAATATTTCGTACATGACGCTGTGAGCGCATATTTTTTTCGGACGTGCGCACCATTCCCTATTGACATGATTGTTTTCAGCGCATATTATCATAGTAGACTGCATCAATCGGTCAGAAATGAGGAATGAAAAAAGGGAGGTGAGCGTGTGGTATTTAAAAAGGTATGCAATATATTGGCAGAACAGTTTGGTGTGGATGCCGATACGCTGAATATGGACACCGCGTTTGCGGAGGATCTTGGAGCGGATTCTCTCGATGTTGTAGAGCTGATGATGAGCATTGAGGAGGAATTTGATATCGGTGAGATCTCCGAGGAGGAGGCGGTCGGCATTAAGACAATCGGTGATCTGGTTCGCCGCATTGGTGAGAATGATTGAGTCTTTGGGCGCGGTGCACGCAGCACCGCGCCTGTTGAATATGAAATATCATTAAAAGGGAGTTCTTTATGGAAAAGGATGAATTGATCTATCAGTTTCGCGATACCGCGTTGATGACGACGGCGATGACGCATTCGTCCTATGCGAATGAGCATCGCGACCAGCATATTCAGAACAACGAACGGCTGGAGTTTCTTGGCGATTCCATACTGGGCCTCGTGTCGGCGGATTATGTATTCCATCGTTATCCGAACGTACCGGAGGGTCAGCTGACGAAAATGCGCGCGGCGGTCGTCTGCGAAAAAACGCTGTATGAGGTTGCCAAGGAGCTTGGGCTGGATCGTCTGCTTCTGCTCGGAAAGGGAGAGGAAAACGGCGGCGGCCGCCGCCGCCCGTCTATTTTGGCCGATTCCGTCGAGGCGCTCATCGGTGCGATCTATCTGGACGGCGGTCTGGAGCCGGCGCGCGCGTTTATCCTGTCCTTCCTGCCCGCGAAGGTCGATCTGGCGGAGCAGGGCATGGCATTTCG
>CAZEMM010000098.1:0-4572 GCA_964513445.1 uncultured Butyricicoccus sp.
AGGGCGTTCTGGGCTACACCGAGGATGCAGTTGTTTCTTCTGACTTCCTGGGCGACGCGCGCACCTCGATCTTTGACGCTACCGCCGGCGTATACCTGACCGATAACTTCGTAAAGGTCATCTCCTGGTACGACAACGAGTGGGGCTATTCCAACAAGCTGCTGATGCTGGTTCAGCATATGGCTAAGGTTGACGCTGAGTAATTCCCATCTTCCTTAATTTGACATGCATCCGACCCTCCCGCGGGAGGGTCGGATTTTTTTCACAGTATATGTATTTTCCATCGTTTGCGGCTGTCCTATCCGCTCCAACCATCGCGCAATGCGACGGCTCGCGCATTTGTTCGTCATTTTATCTGTGTGATTGTAATTTGCCTGACAGTATGCTACAATATTACCACGACCTTACAAATACGAGAGCAATTGCATCGGCCGTGTAAAAGAATACGCGGACAATGTCCGCGCAAAAACAGAGGGGATTTTATGAAACAACGATTGACATATTGTCTGCTTGCAGCTGCGCTGCTGCTTGGCACGCTGAGCGGCTGCACGTCGGAAACACAGGCGGAGCTGACAACCGGCGAAGCGCTGGCCGGTCAGGGCATCGAGCTGACGCTGGAGTCCGTTTCGCTCGGCGCACAGATCACCGCACCGTTTACGACAAGCGAAACCGGCGCAGTCAGCGCATATTATGCGGATGTCAGCGATGCGTCGTATCAGTATGCCGACTGTACCGCGACGGTGCGCAACACCGGCAGCGCGCCGTTTGACCCCAACGAATTGGATTTTTACTGCACGGCCGGAAGCAAAACATATGAGGACTTTTTGCTTCTGTACGAGACGCAGGACGGCACGGCGCTGGAAAAGCCCGGTATGTTCGACGCGGGCGACACCGCGCGCATCCATTATGCCGTCGTACTGCCGGAGGATGTCGACGCGGAAACGCTGTCCGTCTGCCTGAGACTGCCGCAGGAGGAGACGGTCTATACCGCACCGCTGTCCGCGCTGGAGCCGCACGCTACTGACATTCAGGTGGACGACTGTGTTTCCTCTGAAATCGGCGCATCGCTCACCATTTCGCAGGTTTCCATCTCGGATACCGTTGTTTTCACCAGCGCAAACAACGCAAAGCGCACGCTTACCTCCAGCGCCGAGGGCAACCGGCTGGTCAATATTTCCATCGAGGTGCGCAACCTGACCGACGAGCCGCTCACGATCGGCACGCTGTTTGCCGGAGAAATGTATAACGGCACATCGCACGTCAATGGCGTCGTGCTCGGAGAGGACGCCGGAACCGCCTATTCCTACAATACGCCGGTTCAGCCGGATGCGTCGCTGGTAGCGCATCTGCTGTTCGATGTGCCGCAGGAGCAGATTGAGGGCGGTACCTTCTATCTGTATTTTGACGGCGCCTATTACGCCCTGCATATCACGCCGGGCGAAACGAACGAGGAGTCGGACGACGCGGCGGCGGATGCGTCCATTCAAGCGGAATTTAAAGATGAATAATGCCGTAATTAAAAAGCTCGGGAGACGGTGATCTCTCGAGCTTTTGCTTACTTGTCAATGACCGTGCGGATGACCTCGTCGAGCTCCGGCTTGTCGCGCAGCCCGACGAGCCGTTTAACCTCTTTTCCGCCGACATACAGGCTAATCGTCGGGATATTCATAATCTTGTGGATCACCGCCGTTGTCGGGTGTTGCTCGATATCCACCTTGCATACCTTCAGCCTGCCGTGGTAGTCCCTGGCTATTTCATCAATAATCGGGGCGAGCATACGGCACGGCGCACACCATTCCGCCCAATAATCTACCAGCACCGGCAGACGCGACTGTAATACTTCCTCTTCAAATTTGCCTTCCTGTACATGTACAATAGACATAGTTACGATCTTCCTTTCCAAAAAGCGCATCGCTCTCGGCAGTCTTGCCCATTGGAAAACCGCTGCAAATGCGCTATAATAGTCAAAGCAAAAAAGTATGTTTGCTGTTGCATTTGTATTATACAGCGTTCCGCACGAAAATGGAATCATTTTCCCGATAAATTAAGAAAATATGTCGAAGCGGTTTCTCTCTCCGACAGAAAGGGTTTCTTTGCATATGACGACTGATTTTTTACATCCCGAAATGGACGAGCAGGCGCTGCGTCAATGCAGCGCGCTGGCGCTGGCGCATATGGGCGACAGCGTATATGAGCTGATGACGCGCAGTCATCTCATCGCGTCCGGGCTGATCACCAGCCGCAACCTGCACCGCGAGACCATCCGGTTGGTATGCGCGGGCGCGCAGGCCGCCGGCGCACAGGCCATCGCGCCGCTGCTGACCGAGGAGGAGCAGGCGATATTCCGCCATGGGCGCAATGCGAAGCCCAAATCCATCCCAAAATCATCCTCTCCAACGGAATATGCGCACGCAACCGCAGTGGAGGCGCTGTTCGGCTGGCTATATCTGCGCAAGCAATATGACCGGCTAAACACACTGTTTGCCGTCCTGCTGCCCGCCGCGCAGACCTGGGCCGCACAGCATACGTAAAACAGGGAACCGCATTTTCTCTGCGTTCCCTGTTCCTCTGCTTTAAAATGCAGAGGACTTTCTCTGATTTCTGCTGTTGCTCTGGTTCTGGTTCTGATTCTGGTTCTGGCGCTGGTTCTGGTTCTGATTCTGGTTCTGATTCTGGTTCTGATTTTGGTTCTGATTCTGGTTCTGATTCTGGTTCCTGGACATCAAAACGTCACTTCCTTTCGGTTATTACGCTCTTATTATGACCGTGCAGGCCAAAATTATACCAAAACCAATGCATATTCAACCACTTGTCAAGCGCAGCGACATTTGATATAATAGGTTGTTAGGCGGCATCTGAAAATCAAGAAAAACCGTTTTCGCCTGTTTCAGATCGCGCCTGTTTGTTCAAAATACATTTGATTTGATTGTATATGGAGGTACTACCCAATGTCAGGACATTCTAAATGGCATAACATTGCAAAGCGCAAGGGCGCAAATGATGCAAAGAAAGCGGCGATTTTTACCAAGATCGGCCGCAAAATGGCTGTTGCAATCAAGGAAGGCGGCTCCGCCAATCCGGATAACAATTCCAAGCTGCGCGACTGTATCGCGGAAGCAAAGGCAAACAACGTCCCGAACGACAACATCAAGCGTATGCTTGACCGTTTTTCCGGCGACAACGGCAATATTTCCTATGAGGCCAACACCTATGAGGGCTATGGCCCGTCGGGCATCGCCGTCATCTGCGAGACGCTGACGGATAACCGCAACCGTACGGTTGCGGATGTGCGCCATTATTTCGATAAATTTGGCACCGGTCTTGGCAACGCGGGCTGTGTCTCCTGGCAGTTTGAGCAGAAGGGTGTTATCATCATCGAGCGCGGCGAGCTGGACGAGGATGAGACCATGATGACCGCCCTGGACGCGGGTGCGGATGATTTTCAGGCGGATGAGGAGACATTCCAGATCTACACCGCGCCGGAGGAGTTTACCACAGTGCGCGAGGCGCTGGAGCAGGCCGGTTTGGAGTTTGTGCAGGCGGAGATTGAAATGGTTCCATCCAACACCATCACGCTGGAGAACACCGAGGATATGGAGCGCATGCGCAAGCTGCTCGACGCGCTGGAGGAAAACGACGATGTCCAGCACGTATGGCACAACTGGGAGAATGAGGACGCGTTTGAGGACTGATTTCCCCATCATGACAAGGAGCGAATATGTCAGAAACCCGTCAAGATACGTTTACCTGTCCGCAATGCGGCGCGGACGGCCCGCTGATCCTGTGGAACAGCATCAATGTGGATCTCGATCCGGATGCACGCCGCCGCGTAGAGGATCTTTCTGTCTTTGAATGGACCTGTCCCAACTGCGGCAAGACCTGTCTGGTGCTGCATCCCTGTCTGTATCATGACATGAGCAATGAGTTTATGATCTGGTTTGCGCCGGACAATGAGGTGCAGGACGGCGCGCAGTTTTCCCAGCTGGATCATTACACGCTGCGCACCACTCATACGCCGAACGAATTTCGCGAGAAGGTGAACATTCTCGAGCGGCATTTGGATGATCGGGCGGTCGAGCTGACCAAGCTGATTCTCATTATGCAGCTGACGCGCGACAACGCGGATATTGTCGATCTGGTATTTCACAGCATCGACACCTCCGGACAATTTGTTTTTGTGCTGGTTCATCCCGACGGCGCCGAGCAATACCTGCGCCTGCCGCCGTCGACCTATCAGAAGCTGGCGGAAGATGTGCGCAATTATGTGTACACACCCGGCCGCGGCTTCCAGACCATTGATCTGGCGTGGGCAAAGGAGACGCTTCAGCTGCTGGGCGAACTGCAGCAGAGCTTTGACAACGAATAGCAAAAACGGCCTTGACTCGGAAAATCATCGGGTTCAAGGCTGTTTTTCTTCTTTAAATTGATGGTCTCTACGTTGTGCGCGCGCAGAGAAAGCGAGGCACCCTCCTAGACTTGCTTAGAAGCATGTCTCTTCTTTTGTAAAACCCAGCAGGGGGGGAGGGCGCGGACGGCTCGACAATCGGATGGGTAGGCGCGCCGGTTTCCCCA
>CAZEMM010000099.1:0-4428 GCA_964513445.1 uncultured Butyricicoccus sp.
GTTGTCCTCGATCTTGGTGGAAACGTTGTTGGCAAAGCGTACGGTCGGGAAGGACGGGCACGGCAGATTGATAACGCCGTTCTCGCAGACAACTTCACAATTGATGTCGTAGCCGAAGCCGCAGTTTACGTTAACTTCCAGAACGGTAACAATGCCGGTCTTGGTCTTCATAATCATGATCTGCGGATCCTGCAGGCCCTCATGCGCCTTGGAAGAAACCTTCGGCATAATGCACTGAACCTCATCCCACTCGTCGCCGATCAGCCACGGCAGAACGTCGATCTCATGGATTGCAGTATCGGTAACAGCCATCGCAGTGGTGTAATCCGGAGCAACGCCGTCTGCACGATGGGTGCACTTCAGAACCATCGGCGCACCGAAATCGCCCTTGTCGATCAGTTCCTTGACCTGCTTGTAGCCACGGTCATAACGACGCATAAAGCCAACCTGTACGAGGTGCTTGCCGCCTGCGATCTCAGCGTCAACGATTTCCTTGCACTCAGCAGCTGTGTTGGTCAGCGGCTTCTCGGTAAATACCGGCTTACCAGCAGCGATTGCCTGCAGAACCGGATCCTTGTGGAACGCGCCAGGCGTAGTAACGACAACTGCATTCACGTCAGGATCGTTGATTGCAGCAGCGGAATCCGTATAAACCTTGGTACCCGGGCCTGCGATTTCAGCGGCAGCCTTAGCGCCCGCTTCAAATACGTCACAAACCGCTACGATGCTTGCGCCCTTGATTCTGTTCTGAATTCTGTCAATGTGCTGCTTGCCGATCATACCACAGCCAACTAGAGCAATTTTCAATTCATCCATGTCAAAAACCTCCAACATCTTAGTTTTCTGGAACCCTATTGGGCTCACGTGTTTGTTATTGTAATTTAAGAATACCGCAAATTGTTGTGCAATTCAATGCTTATTTTTGACAAAATGCGGTTTTAATTGTACAAAAACACCAGACAACCTTTGGACAGCGGACATTTTTCTGCTTCAAAACAGCCAAATAAAGCGAAAACGCACATTTTACAAACTTTTTGCAAATTTAAAAATACTAATTTCAATGCGTTCACGTGAACGCGCACACAAAAAATGACGAAATAAACATAAAAACAAGAAAAAACTCCAAAAAAATCCGCCTGCTTTCGTGGAAAACTCCACGAGAAGCAGGCGAAAAAGGTTCAGACATTATATTTGTTTTTAATTGAGATATCGGTGAAAAAACACCTGCTTTTGGGCTTTGTCCCGGCAAAAAGATAGTCGAAAAGTAACATAATAGGGCGATAGCCCTGCGTGTGTGCATCTTGTCCAATCAAGAAGTCTATACGACCGTCAAGCAGATTTTTGACATTATTTGGAGTGATATCAAAGCAGATTACTTTAACGCTGCCGATATAGCCCATCCTGGCCAGCGCGCGGCACACGCCGTCCTGTCCACCCGCCGCGACATAGATGGCGGATAGGTCGGGATGCTCGCGCAGTGTTTGCTCCGTCAGTTGCTGGGTCAGCGCGTTGTCGTCCTTACAATAGACAGCGGGCAGAATTTTGACATCAGGGAAGCAGCGTGCCATCTCCGTGCAGAAGCCTTGAATGCGCAGGGTATGCGAATGGTTGTACTGGTGGCCGGAGATGGGGAGCACAAGGCCTTCGTTGCCGATGATCGCGCTGACCAGCGACGCGCAGGCACGGCCGGCAAGCTCGCTGTCCTGCCCGACAAAGCACAGGCGGTTGGTGTCCTCAATGTCAGCGTTAAACGTAATGACCGGGATGCCGCTGGCGATCAACGCATTGATGCGCATGCGCAGCTGTTCGGTATCCACTGGGGCGATGGCAAGCGCATTGATGCCCTCTTCCACCAGCTCGTCGATCATCTGCAGCTGGAGGTCGAGATTGTGTCCGATGATAGTGCGGAGGATAATCTCCGCGCCAAAGCTGGAGATCTCCTTGCGCGCATCCTCGATTCCGGCAAGCAGCAGGTGCATGAATGGCGTTTCCGTTGCCTGCGCAATCACTCCGATTTTCATGGGGCGCTTTGCCATAGCAAGCGCTTTTCCGGCGCGATTGGGCTGGTATCCCAGTTCATTTGCAATCGCGCGGATGCGCTCCGCGACCTCCGGATTGATGCGTCCGCGATTGTACAGCGCGCGATCTACCGTTCCGCGCGAGACGCCGGCGAGCTCGGCGATTTGTTTTAATGTGACAGCCATGTGAAATATCTCCCTTTGGTTTGCTGGCTTTCCATTATAACACATTATGCGTGCGAATGCACGCATAAAATTCATTTTGCCTTGTACAATGACATGTGCGAATGTCTGGACATTGTACGAATCAGGGAAAAGTGCGCAGCGGCGCATTTCGGCTGTTGTGCGGCTTAAATAATGGATTTTTTCGGCCGAATTTGCTATAATAAAACCAATTTATGCAGCTGAAAGTTATTTGGAGAGAGGTGCACATGACATGAAAAAGAAAATTGAGGCACTGCTCGTTGCGGTGCTGGCGGCGGCGCTGCTGCTGTGCGGCTGTCAGTCTGTGGGCACATATACGCAGGAGGACATCGGCGAGGAGCCGGAGGTCGTTGACGAGAGCACGATTTTGGGCAGATGGTATTTCGAGGGCGGCGAGGATACGTACATCGAATTTGCCGAGGATGGGACGTATATCACCTACAATGAGGGCGATCTGGGCAACGGCAGCTATACACTAAAGGATGACTGCTATACCGTTCATCTCAAGGAAAATACCTCAGGCATTGACTCGGATGTCTCAGTCAAATATGGCGACGATATTTTGTATTTCATCTGGGGCACCGGACGGGAGCAGATTTTTACACGCGATATCATAGAGGAATGACAATCTCATACGCAATCCGGCATAGCTGCGGCTCTGCCCACTGCTTTGTGGGGCGGGGCTTTTTTATCCGGACAAACAAAAGCCCCCTGCAAAGCGCAGGGGGCCGGGAAAGCATGTCTCAAAGAACGAAAAGTATTAGAGGATAGCATTTGTGTTCTAAAATCGATTATGCGGCAATGCCGAGCGGCGAGAAGACGATGTAGAAGATCGCAGCAACCAGCAGGCCGACAATGGTAACCGGCCAGCGATACTTCCACGGCGTCAGGTCGACTGCGCCGACATCCGGTACCTGATACTCCTCGCTCGGTTTAACCTTCTGGAGGATATACATGATGATCAGGTAGATCGGGAATAGAACTGCCATTGCATACAGATAATGAATTTCCTCAGTGGTTCCCGGATAGCACGGAGCGATCAGCAGGAATGCACCATAGACAACAAAGTGAATGATCGTAATCAGGTACGGCGTGAACTTCGGAACACGGCGGAACCACATAACACCGAGGACGGTGCACAGTACAGGCAGGGACAGGAAGTTTGCCAGTGAGTTCAGGAATGTGGTGATGCCGTTTGCGTACATGATAAACGGAGCGATAATGATCGCAATAATAGCGGCAAAGGTGCCATAGGTCTTGGAAACCTTAACCAGCTGCGCATCCGTTTTGTCCTTGCCAAACTTGGAACCCTTGAAGATATCCAGCGTGAACATCGTGCAGGCGGAGTTCAGAACCGAGTTAAAGGAGGACAGGATCGCGCCGAACAGAACGGCAGCAAAGAAGCCCATAACCGGAGTCGGAACAACATGCGCGATCAGCGCCGGATATGCCATGTCAATCGGGGAAGCCGAGTTGTTGATGGTATCCTGAATCTGCGGCATATGATATGCGATGATGCCCGGGAGGATCAGATACAGCGGGCCAATGCACTTGAGGAAGCCGCAGAAAATCGCGCCCTTCTGGCCTTCTGCCAGAGACTTCGCAGCGAGCGAACGCTGTACAAAGGACTGGTTGCAGCACCACCAGTACAGGTTGGAGAACAGCATGCCGGTGAAGATCAGCGGCCACGGCAGGTTCGGCTGCGCAGAGTTCCAAGAGGACCATGCGTTCAGCTTTTCCGGTTCAGTGTTCAGGATGTAGCTGAAGCCATCCGCAATACCGGAGCCGCCAGTCTCCTTGCCCAGAACGGCCAACGCAAGGAACGGGATCAGGAAGCCCGCGATCAGCAGACCGATGCCGTTAATGGTATCGGAAACCGCAACGGCCTTCAGGCCGCCAAAGATCGCATAGCATGCGCCGACAATACCGATGACAACACTCAATACTGCAACTGCCATAAACAGGTTGCCGTTAAAGAAGCTGTCAAAGTTAAAAATACGTACGAAAGCAACCGCGCCGGAGTACAGGATAACCGGCAGGTTCAGGAAGGAGTACATCAGAACGATGATCGCAGAGAACATCAGCTTGACGCCTTTGCCAAAGCGCTCTTCCATCATTGCCGGAATCGTTGAGGTACCCATTTTCAGGTAGCGCGGCAGGAAGTAATGAGCCAGGAACAGCAGCGTGAAGATGGAACCAACTTCAA
>CAZEMM010000100.1:0-4316 GCA_964513445.1 uncultured Butyricicoccus sp.
TCTATTCACAACATTTTTTGAGTTTATCGCTTGACTTTTAATAGTTAGTCTTTTTCGCAAGCAGGAATTATTTATCAGTATAAAGCAAACAGTGGGGGAATGCAAGCCATGTGCGCGGCAGCCCGCATAAATGCCCGCGCTTCCGGTCATGCTAAGCGCAAAAACGGGAGAGGGTTCATATGCAATTGCTACACACGGCGCTGACCGCGCTGTTTTCCATTGCCGCGCTGTTTTTGGTGACCAAGCTGTTGGGCTATCGGCAGCTCGCGCAGCTGAGCACGTTTGATTATATCAATGGCATTACCATCGGTTCGATTGCGGCGGAGCTGGCGACCGCACAGGACGGGCAGTTTTGGGAGTGGACGGTCGCGCTTGCCGTATATGCCGCCGTAACGCTCGCGCTTTCCGTCGCGACAGACTGTTCGATTCGCGCCAGACGCCTGATCAGCGGGCGCACGGCGATACTGCTGGACAACGGCAAGATGTATGACAAAAATTTTCGGCGCGCACATCTGGATATTCACGAATTTTTGATCGAGTGCCGGCGCAACGGCTATTTTGATCTGAGCCAGATTCAGACTGCCGTGCTGGAATCCAACGGCACGATCAGCTTTTTGCCATACGCATATGCACGGCCCGTGACGCCGGAGGACATGGCGCTCCGCGTGCCGAAGGAAGGTGTGTGCGCCAATGTCATTTTGGACGGCGTGGTCATGGAGCATAATTTAAAAAACATGGGATTTGACGATGTATGGCTGCAAAAGCAGCTGAAGAAAAAACGCTGTAATGTGAAGGATATCTTCCTTGCGATTTGCAGCGATGAGGGCATTTTGACCGTATTTGAACGGGCGGGCAAGGAACACCGAGATGTGTGGGAATAGGCGGATCAACGCATCATTATGACCGAACGCATGCGGTTTGTGCCGGATAATTGTGAATATTCCGTGTAATTCCTTCTCAAACGGAACGATTCGTGGTATACTATGTCCGATTGTGAATGATATACGGATTCCACTGGAGTGATGAATCGGATGAAGAAGAAAGCAGCGCGCTGCGTGGCGTCCGCCGTGCTGTGCGCATGCCTGATGGGTCAGCTGCCGGGGCAGGCGGTCAGCCTGATTGACAGCTGCTCGGCGCAATATGAAACGGCGCTGCGGCAGGCGGATCGTGCCGGCTTGCTGCCGGACTGCCTGGACGGCGTCGCGGCGCAGCAGCAGCTGGAGCGGGCGCAGCTCTGCGCGCTTGCCGTGCGGCTGTACGCGTCGCTGACCGATACGACCTATGAGACGCTGTCGCAGGAGTATGCGCAGCGCAGTGCGGCGTGCCCCTATATCGATACGCAGCAGCAGGATGTGCAGCTGGCATGGACGCTGGGGCTGAGCGGCGCGGCGGAGGACGGCTTGTTCCTGCCGGAGCAGCCTGCCACAAGACAGATGGTTTACTGTATGCTGTACCGCACGATGCAGCGGGCGGGCTGTACGGTCACATTGACCGGCAATGAAATAGCGGAGACGCTGTACGCCTGTGACGACGGCGCTGCGGTCGCGGATTGGGCGCGCATGGGCACGGCCTATTTCCTGCGGGAGGGCATTGCCGAGGCGGATGACGGGATTGGACCGGCTGAGACAGTCACGGCGGAGCAGGCTGTTCTCCTGAGCTATCGCGCGGCGGCAGGCATACATACAGGCCGCGGCCTGTGCAGCGCGGAGACGGTCGGCAGCATTGCGACGCATTCCGGCAACGGCGCGGTCAGCTGGACCAACAGCATGGCGGATCTATACCGCGTGTATTTTTACCGACAGGACGATTTTCTTAGCAAGCCGGAATATATCGAGCAGGTGGCAGGCAGCGGAAGCGGCGCGCAGCAGCTGGCGCTGGATGCGCTTTCCGAACAGAACGGACAGTGGTACTGGTCGGTGGATGCGTTTAATTGCGACGGCAGCTTGATTGCGACGGCGTCCGAGCTGACCCCGCTGACCATTTCGGCAGACGCGGCGCAGCTGGCGGATATCATGCCGGAGCAGGAGCCGGAAACGGCGCAGCAACCGGCCTCGTCCGATGCGGACGGCGAACAAATCATTATAGACACGATTCCAGCGGGCATGACCTTTGCCGGGGAGAGCTATGGCAGCCGCGTGGCGCGCATTTTTGGCGATGGCGCGAGCTATCATAAATATGCGGACAGCAGCGAGGCGGCCAGCCATCAGGCGACGGTGACCGTTCCGGTGTGGAGCCTGGATGCCGATGGGAACAAATATACGCGCATGGCGAGCTTTCAGGTGCACGAGGCGCTGGCGTCCACTGTCCTGCAAATTTTTACGGAGATCTATCAGGGCAGTGAGCAGTTCCCGATTTGTTCGCTCGGCGGCTATAGCTGGCGCGGCGATGCCTCCACCTCCGAGCACTGCTTGGGTACGGCGATTGACATCAACCCGAATGAAAATTATATGTGCACGAATTCTGGAACGGCGCTGACCGGCACGCACTGGTCGCCCGGAGACGACCCGTATTCCATCTCGCCGGACGGCGACGTCGTACGCATATTTACGAAATACGGCTTCGGCTGGGGCGGAACATGGAACAGCAAAAAGGATTATATGCATTTTTCTTATTTCGGTACGTAAAACTGCGCAGAGGAAAGCCCCTTCACCGGTTTCCGCTTGGAAAGGATGAAGGGGCTTGCTGTTATTTCTGCATGCGCTTAAAATCCAGATAGCCCTGCAAAATCAGCGCCGCCGCGACTGCGTCGACATTTTTGCGGTGTTTTTTTTGCTTTTTGCCGGCGGCGTGCAGAATCTGGTGCGCCTCGATGGTCGTGCGCCGTTCGTCCCAATAGATGACCGGCAGACCGGTGCGTGTTTCCAGCTGCGCGCCCAGCGCCCGGCATTTTTCCGCGCGTTCGCCCTGCGTGGCGTTCATGTTTTTCGGCAGACCAAGCACGATTTCTTCAATGTGCTCCTGCTTTGCAAGCGCGGTTAGCGTATCGAGCAGTTCCTCGGTGTTCCATGTGGCGATGACCTGCGGCGAGCCGGCCAGAAAGCCGGTCGGGTCAGAAATGGAAACACCGGTGCGCGCATCGCCGTAATCGATTCCCATGATCTTCATAATGCATGCATTCCTCCTGTTTTCCTAATATTGTAGCACAGGAAAAGCCGCGCTGTAAATGCTATGAAGAAAGGGCATTGCACTTTATCTACCGGATTGATATAATAGATGCAAACGGCAGGATGGAGGAGCAGCACAATGGCGGTTTCCAAAAACAATCGCAGAAAAACCAAAAAGAGACAACAGCACATGTCGCCCGTCAAGCGGGAGGAACGCACGGCGCAGCCGGATAACAAAAGCAGTCTCGGCATCGAATGGATCAGCTTTATCGGCCTGATTCTGATGGTGCTGGGCTTTGTCGTCGCAATGTTTTCCGACTATGGAATCGTTGGCTATCCGGTATCCTTTGCCGGCGCGGCGATGAGCCTGTCGCAGACCAAATGGGACACGCGGCGCAATAAGATCAGCATAGTCAGCTATATTGTATACTGCGCAGCGGTAGCATATATGTGGATCAATATTTTAATGGGTAAGCAATAGGAGGACATACATGGCGGTTTCAAAAAATACGCGTAAAAAATCGAAGAAGCGCACGCAGAATCACAGCGCGCCGGTAAATATGGCGGAAAAGCGCAAGCGCGAGGAGGCGGAGGCGGTGCAGCGCAAGGAGGCCAAAAAGCATCTGTGGCAGAGCACGGCCGCGCTTGCGCTCATGCTGATCGGTATTATAGTCGCATATAAGCTCAGCGGGCTTATCGGCTATCCGATCTCGCTGGCCGGCGGCGTTTTGGGCCTGTATGCGTCGCAGTTTCAGGAAAAGGGCAGACGCATCACGATGGCGTGCTATGGCATTTACTGTGTACTGGTGGTTTATCAGTGGTTTTCGGTGCTGTTTGGCTGACGGCGCTTTTTGGTCTATATCGCCGTTACAGCGGCGGACAGAGACGGAAAATTTGTTGAAAAAAATGCATCCAAACAGCATTGACGCGAAGTACCCTGCATGCTATAATAATAGCACCTATGCAGGGTATTTTTTTTGCGCTGAAATATGATACGACGCAATCGCCTGCAAAGGGAGGCAATTATTTAAGGAGGTGCCGTTATGCGCGTTAAGGTAACTTTGGCATGCACCGAGTGCAAGCAAAGAAACTACGACACAATGAAGAACAAGAAGAACAATCCCGAGCGTCTCGAGATGAACAAGTACTGCCCGTTCTGCCGGAAGCACACGTTGCATCGTGAGAGCAAGTAAGGCTGGAGAAAGGATACGG
>CAZEMM010000101.1:0-4257 GCA_964513445.1 uncultured Butyricicoccus sp.
ACTTCCCTGTCGCGGATCTCTTCGTTGATCTGGTGTTCCATACTGCTAATTGTTACACACCTCCAAACAGTGTCATAAAAAAACGGACGGATAAACAAGCACCGTCCGATGCCGTCCCTCGCTCCTGCAAGGGCCGGTTGCCATCTGAACCTCTCAGCCGGAGCGCGAGGTGAGGACGGTGATGTCCTGCTTTCTTTTGCTCGTCTATTATAGCAGAGGGAGGAGAAACTGTCAACAAATTTTTTTCTCCCGCCGTATTTTTTTATTTTCGCTTGACAAAACACGGGGAATCGTGCTATCCTGCCAAACACAGGTCAAACTGAACAAAAGCCTGCATATACTTTTTGTAAAATGAAATTGCGTATACCGGTTGAAATTTCGCTGAAAAAGCGGTATGATAATAATGAAAACAGGTTACATGCTACCGAAGGAGCTTATCCATGAGCGAAGACAAGAGCAACGTTGTAATCCTTACCGACGAGGAAGGCAACGAAAAGGAATTTGAACACATTGACACGCTTGAGGAAAACGGTACCGTTTATATGGCGTTTATCCCGACCGAGCTTGATCTTGAAGAGGAAGCGGAGGTCGTGATTTTAAAAATCGTTGAAGAGGACGGCGTGGAGCTGCTCGCATCGGTTGACGATGACGAAGAAAATCTGCGCCTGTACAATTTATTCCTCGACCGTCTTGAGGACGAATATGACGCGCCGGACGACGACGCGTAAGCTACTCTAAATTTTAATTTGTTTTTACGCCCTGCGCGGTTTGACAGTCGCCTTTTTTTAACCCACAGATAGTTAATGGGATTCCGATTGTTCCCACTTCAAGAGCAGGCCTCCCGCCTCGGCGGAAGTTGGAAGCTCAGCGATTTAGGATAGGAAACCCACCTGCAAGAATGGTGCAGGTTACTAATCTGGCGACATCGGCCGGGTGGGGTTTTTCTTGCAACAAACCAATGGGTCGGTTTATCCTTCGCGCACCCGCGCGGCTGTGGTGCCGCCTGTTTTGATTGTCCGTTCAAACAATCGGCCATATTTTTTCTAACTTTACAAAATTCTCTATAAAAATTTACAAAATCTACTCTTTACATCGCCGCAGTTTCGGTGTATAATGTACAAAATAAACAAAGAAAGGAGTATCGATTATGATTGCAATCAAGAAGATCCGCGACTATCAGCCGCAGCCCGAACGCCCTGATATTGACGACCTCATCTACGGTGACGATTATCATGTTTCCGAAAAGTGACCCCACTTGTAGAAAACACTTTTGATTCTCCACGCAGATGCGTGGTTTTTTTCTACCCATTACGGCGGCGAAGCTGTGATTTTTCCGCTTCCCAGCTTTTGAAAATAGATGAGTTTCAAATAACCAGAGCGTAATGACGCGCCGTGCCGGGAAACCGGTGCGGCGTATTTATTTGTGCACAGCTTCCACAGAATTTTGCACAGGGTAGAATTCCCTCTTCTTTTTACGATTCGTATATTTTCCGCATTTGCTAAAATCCGGTATATGCGGTACAATAGAAGCAATGTCCTGGTTCGTCGCTTCATGCGAATCATACACATGATAGAAAGGAAGTTTCGGGGATGATTTCTACCGTTTATTCTGCCGGTATCTACGGCATTGAGGGCTATCTTGTGACCGTGGAATGCGGCATTTCCAACGGTCTGCCAACCTTTAATCTGGTCGGCCTGCCGGGCGCTGCCGTGCGCGAATGCAAGGAACGTGTTATGATCGCGGCACGCTCCATCGGTATGCCGATTCCGCCCTGTGCAAAAACCGTCAATCTTGCGCCCGCCGACATTCGCAAGGAGGGCGCCGTCTATGATTTACCCGTTTTGCTCGGCCTGATGGTCGCGCTCGGCCGGCTGGATCCCATTCCGGCGGACTTCGTCTTTTTCGGTGAGCTTGGCCTGTCCGGCGAGCTGCGCCCGGTCAAAGGCGCGCTGTCCATGGCGATGGCCGCACGGGACGCTGGAAAAACCGTTGTTTTTTTACCGGAGCAGAACGCGGAGGAGGCGAGTCTGGCCGGTGATCTGACCATCTATGCTGCCGCACACACCGAGCAGATCATCAACCACCTGACCGGCAAGCAGCGAATAGCGCTCTATGTCCCGCGCGATGTACAGCCTGATGCGCAGACGGAGCAGCCGGATTTCCGCGACGTTATGGGACAGGAAAACGTCAAGCGCGCAATGGAGATTGCCGCCGCCGGCGGGCATAACATGCTGATGTGCGGGACACCCGGCTCAGGCAAAAGCATGATGGCAAAACGCATCGGCACGATCCTGCCGCCCATGACCCCGCACGAGCGGCTGGATGTTGTGCGCATTTATTCGATCATCGGAGAAGGCGACCTCGCCGCGAAAAATCCCAACCGTCCGGTGCGCGCCCCGCATCACACGACAAGCGCGGCGGGTATCGCAGGCGGCGGCTCCGGTATTCCCGTACCCGGCGAGCTGAGCCTCGCGCACAACGGCGTGCTGTTTTTGGACGAGCTGCCGGAATTTCGCAAGGATGCACTTGAGGTGCTGCGCCAGCCTCTGGAGGACGGCACCGTATCCATCGTGCGCACCGCCGGACGCGTGACCTATCCGGCAAAATTCATGCTTATCTGCGCGATGAATCCCTGTAAATGCGGCTGGTACGGGCATCCCTCCGGCCGCTGCCACTGCACGCCCAACGAGGTACGCGAGTACCGCAAAAAGATCTCCGGCCCGCTGCTCGACCGTATTGATATCCAAATGGACATCCGTCCGGTGCCGCTTCGCGAGCTGTCCGAGCGCAAGCCCGCCGAATGCTCTGCCGATATCCGCGCCCGCGTGGTCGCCGCCCGTACCCGCCAGCTTCGCCGCTTTGCCGGAACGCAGGTTACTTGTAACGCGGATATGCCGCCTGCCCTGTTGGCCGAACACTGCCGCCCGGACGCAGAGGGACAAAAGCTGCTGGACGCCGCATTCGCGCGTCTGGGTATGACTGCCCGCAGCTATGACCGCGTGCTGCGCCTCGCGCGCACCATTGCAGATCTGGCAGATGCGGACAGCATTGGCGCTTCCCATATCGCCGAGGCCATCCAATATCGCTTCCGCTGAACGGTATATGCTGACAATAATGAAACAAGTCTTCTCCGGTTTTGATGCGCAGTTTTGCTATACTCATTTATGTGTATAACTGATTTTCCAACATTTATCCAAATCGCATCAAGATAGCACAATTTACGGTTTTTTTTCTGATTTTTTTGTCTTAATTGCGTATTTTGTTCAGATTTTGTGTTTACACACAAAGTATTTTTTGATAAAATAAATAAGACTGGAGGTATGCTGTCTATCTAACAACTTGCCCCAGTTGTCTGTTTCGTCCAACCGGATATCCTCCGGCTGTCTCGAGGCTGATATCCTGCGCATTGAGCTGTTCCGGCTCAAATGACAGGTTTGAGTGAAATTATATAGAGGAGGAACTTTGAAATCATGGCAAGAAAAATGAAATCCATGGACGGCAATACTGCGGCTGCACATGTATCGTATGCGTTTACAGAAGTCGCCGGTATTTACCCCATTACGCCGTCCAGCCCGATGGCTGACAATGTCGACCAGTGGGCAGCTGCCGGCAGAAAGAACATCTTCGGTACAACCGTTAAGGTTGTTGAGATGGAATCTGAGGCCGGTGCCTCCGGTACAGTGCACGGCTCTCTGGCAGCAGGCGCGCTGACTACGACCTACACCGCCTCGCAGGGCTTGCTGCTGATGATCCCGAACATGTACAAAATCGCAGGCGAGCTGCTGCCGTGCGTATTCCACGTATCCGCACGTACGGTTGCGACCCACGCGCTCAACATTTTCGGCGATCATTCTGACGTCATGGCATGTCGCCAGACCGGTTTTGCAATGCTCGCAGAAACCAACCCGCAGGAGGTCATGGATCTGTCTCCGGTTGCCCATCTGGCATCAATCGAAGGACGCGTTCCGTTCCTCAACTTCTTCGACGGCTTCCGCACCTCTCACGAGATCCAGAAGATCGAGGTTTGGGACTACGACGATCTGGCAGAGATGTGCGATATGGATGCGGTTGACGCGTTCCGCAAGCGCGCACTCAATCCGGAGCGTCCGGTTATGCGCGGCTCCCACGAGAACGGCGACGTTTTCTTCCAGCATCGCGAGGCCTGCAACAAGTACTACGAGGCGATTCCGGCTATCGTTGAAAAGTACATGGGCAAGATCAATGAAAAGCTGGGCACCGACTATCAGCTGTTCAAC
>CAZEMM010000102.1:0-4203 GCA_964513445.1 uncultured Butyricicoccus sp.
TCCTCGAGCGTTACAACGACGCATTCATTGAGCAGATCAAGTACTTCATCGACTCGATCGTAAACGACAAGCCGACTGTCGTAGGCGCATATGACGGCCTGCGCCCGGTCCTCATGGCTGCTGCCGCTACCGAGTCCTGCCGCAACGGCGGCGTTTGGGTCAAGGTTGCCGAGTAAGCTGCACCTCGTTTCATTACAGCTAAAACTATTGGAGGCGTCCCGCTGCTGGGACGCCTCCTTTTGCATATTTTACTGGATGGTTCCGCCGCCGAGTACAATATCGCCGTCATAGAATACCGCGGCCTGTCCGGGCGATACCGCGCGCTGCGGCGTCTCCAGCCGCACACGCACCACATCTCCCTCCGGCAGCAGCACAGCGGGCGTCTCATTGCCGTGATAGCGCGTGCGTACCGCACAGCGCACCGGCTGCGTGACGCGCTTCCATGCGATCCAGTTGACATCGCACACCGTAAATTCCGAACAAAGCAGATCCGCCTCATACCCGACTGTCACTGTATTGTCCGCCGCGTTTTTCTCCAGCACATACAGCCGCTGCGGCGCGCTGATACCCAGACCGCGCCGCTGTCCGACGGTATAGTACACAATGCCGCGGTGCTGCCCGAGCACATTGCCGTGCTTGTCGATAAAATCACCCGGCACAGCGTGTGCGCCGCACTGCTCACACAGGAATTTGCCATGGTCGCCATCCGGGATAAAGCAGATATCCTGACTGTCCTTTTTGCGCGCATTGACCATGCCGCGCCGCTGCGCAATGGCGCGAATCTCCTGCTTGTCATAGCCGCCGAGCGGCAGCAGCGTATGCGCGAGTTCATCCTGCGTCATGGAATACAGCACATACGACTGATCCTTTGACGGGACTTCACCCTTTTGGAGCACCCATCGGCCGTATTTTTGCGAAAATGCGATGCGGGCATAATGCCCGGTCGCAATCGCGTCACAGCCGATCGCGCGCGCCTGCTTCAGCAGTACGCCAAATTTCAAATGCTTATTGCAGTCCACACAGGGATTGGGCGTGAACCCCCGCTGATAGCCGTCCGCAAAGCGGTCAATGACCTCCGTCTGAAATTGTTTCGTAAAATCCAATGTATAAAAATCAATACCGAGCATCTCACAGACACGGCGCGCATCGGCTATATTCTGCTGCGTACCGCAGGGACGGTCGGATGCGCCGCCCGCAGGCTGATACAGCTGCATGGTCGCGCCGCAAAGCGGATAGCCTGCATCCTGTAGCAGAGCTGCCGTAACCGAGCTGTCAACGCCGCCAGACATGGCGACAAGAATTCGCTGCTTCATCGTATTCTCCTCTTCCCGATTGCGTCGGGACGCCTGTTTTCTTCTCTTGATTATAGACACACCGAAATGCAGTGTCAAGTGCGCCTGCGGCGCATAGAATGTGACAGTTCCAAACGAAGGGAGAGGGCGTCGTGAAACGAACGCTGCAATTTGCACTGGCGGGCGGCGATGTGCGCCAGATTTATTTGGGCGAGCTGTTTGCGCAAAGCGGCGCACAGGTGAACACCATCGGTCTGGAGCGGCATGCGGGACAGCTGCCGATGTGCAGTGATATCCGCAGCTTATTTGCACAGGCGGATGTCATCCTGCTTCCCATGCCGGTCGCAGGGGCGCGCGGAAGGCTCAATGCACCGCTTGCAAACGCGCCTTATAAGCTGACAGAAGTACTGGACGCCATTCCCGCGGGCAGCACCGTATTCGGCGGCTCCGTGCCGCATATGGTACACGAAATGGCAGGCCGGCGCGGCTTTTCTGTGGCGGATTATCTGGAGCGCGAAGAGCTTGCGCTGCGCAACGCCATCCCCACAGCAGAGGGCGCCATCCAAATCGCAATGGAAGAGCTGCCTGTGACCATCCATGAGCTTCCCGTACTCATTGTGGGGGCAGGACGCATCGGCTCCGCACTCGCCCATCGTCTGCGCGGCCTGGGTGCGCACGTCACCGTTTCCGCGCGCAGCTATACGGACTTTGCGCGTCTGCGCGGCGAGGGATTCCGCCTGCTGGACACACGCAGGCTCACCGGAGAGCTGCACGCGTTTGCACTCATCATCAATACGGTTCCTCAGCCGGTGCTGACACGCACCGTACTGGCGGATTGCCCGCCGGATACACCTATTATAGATCTGGCAAGCGGAGCCGGCGGCGTCGCGGCAGATGCAGCGGAGCTGCGCCGCGTGATACACGCGCTGTCCCTGCCCGGCAAGGTCGCGCCCAAGACAGCCGCTGCCGCGATTCATGATACCATTTGTCACATGCTGGAAGAGAGGGGATTGCTGTGAGCCTGACGGCAGGCTTTGCGCTGTGCGGCTCGTTTTGCACGATTGACCGCGTGCTCGCTGTGATGGAACGCATGGCGAAGGATGGTTGGACGCTGTTGCCCATTGTATCCGACCCGCTCGGCACGCAGGATACGCGGTTTGGCACGGCGCGCGATACACTGGATCAAATCGAACACATCTGCGGCAGACCGCCGATGCGCACACTACAGGATGTCGAGCCCATCGGCCCAAAGGGTATGATGGATGTCCTCATCATCGCACCATGCACCGGCAGCACGCTGGCCCGACTGGCACATGGGCTGAGCGATACGCCGGTCACACTCGCGGCGAAATCTCAGCTGCGTATCGAACGGCCGGTCGTGCTGGCCGTATCCACAAATGACGCATTGGCGGCGTCCGCGCCCAATATCGCGGCGCTGCTGTGCCGCAAGCATTATTATTTCGTACCCATGCGGCAGGATGCGCCGCACAGCAAGCCGCGCTCGCTGGTCGCCGTGATGGAAAACATCCCGGAGACAGCCAACGCCGCGGCGCAGGGCAGACAGGTACAGCCCATCCTGCTGTGACGGTGCAATAAAACGCCCAGCCTCACCGAATCCAGAGGCTGGGCATTCGCTTCGTACCAATCAATAATTCTCCGCGTAAATCTCGAAGAAGCCCTGCGGATGTTTGCAGGTCGGACAGATCTGCGGCGCTTTCGTGCCGACGACAATATGGCCGCAGTTGCGGCACTCCCACACCTTGACCTCACTCCTGGCAAAGACCTGCGCCAGCTCGACATTCCTGAGCAGCGCGCGGTACCGCTCCTCATGATGCTTTTCCACCGCCGCGACCAAACGGAATTTTGCGGCAAGCTCCGTAAAGCCCTCTTCCTCCGCCGTCTTTGCAAAGCCCGCGTACATATCCGTCCACTCGTAGTTCTCACCTTCCGCGGCGGATTCCAGGTTGTCCCGCGTGCCTGCGATGCCATCCATCTCCTCAAACCACAGCTTTGCATGTTCCCTTTCATTTTCAGCAGTCTTGAGGAACAGCGCGGCAATCTGCTCATAGCCCTCTTGCCTCGCTACCGTTGCAAAATAGGTGTATTTATTTCTTGCTTCCGATTCACCCGCAAACGCGGCCTCCAGATTTTTCTGGGTCTGTGTTCCATCGTATTTTGACATCGTGCGCCTCCAAAATTAAGATTGCTTCTCATTTTAGTGGACGCGCTGTCGGTTGTCAAACATATTGTGTCGATTTTTCGGAGAGTGCAAACAAAAATCACCCGATAAAGCCGGGGTGTTATGGCAGGCGCACCAGCATGGCGGCGGCCTGTGCGCGGGTGAACACGACAGCAAACGTCAAGGGCGCACGGCAAACCGCCGTGCGCCCCGTTATTCCATATTTCTGCGATTATTTAAAATATTTCACACCGTTTTCAAAGATCGGCTGATACTTTTCGCCGGGGATATTCTGGCCGACATATCTGGTGTAACGCTCCGTGTGGCCCATCTTGCCGAGCACGCGGCCGTCCGGCGAGGTAATTCCCTCAATCGCGCACATCGAGCCGTTCGGATTAAACGCGATGTCCATCGACGGCTCGCCGGCAAAGTCCACATACTGGAACGCGACCTGACCGTTTGCAACCAGCCGGTCAATCTCCGCCTGCGGTGCGACAAAGCGTCCTTCGCCATGGGAGATCGCGATGGAATGCACATCGCCGACCGCACACGAGGACAGCCACGGCGACTTGACCGACGCCACGCGCGTCTGCACATAGCGCGACTGATGGCGGCCGATGAGGTTATATGTCAGCGTCGGACAGGTATCGTCCAGATCACGGATCTCGCCATACGGCACCAGACCCAGCTTGATGAGCGCCTGGAAGCCGTTGCAGATGCCGAGCATCAGGC
>CAZEMM010000103.1:0-4182 GCA_964513445.1 uncultured Butyricicoccus sp.
AAATAATTGTGGATGCCTTTCTTCCCATAGATAATGCTCCTTTCGTATCACTAACAACATTATACTACAAAAAGAAAATAAAGTCCATTTATTTAAAAATAATTATACTAGCTCTACACCTTCTTATCTGACGGCAGAGGAAGAACACATTCTGCTCAGCCGTTCCATACCAGCCTATCATCGTGAAGATATCACGCTCTCGGAGAGTACCTTTGAAATCACAACGCAGCTTAAGCCCCACGAGATTCAGCTCATCATCTTTGACAAAATCATATAATCTAAAAAATCCTGTCATCCACATTGTGATGACAGGATTCAGCCTGTAGAATCCTCCTAATCTCTTACGCAGGGAATAGGGGTTGTTGCATTTAACAGCCTCTCCTGCCGGAGTTTGTATAAATCCCGATACTTTGGAGCATGTTTGGTGCCCTCCTCTAATGCAACGCTTGCCAAAATGTAATATTCTATCTATACGAAAACCAAAAATATCCTGCAAAACACAATCCGCAGCTTATCGACTTACACTCCCTTTTGTGCTATAATTTCTTGTATTACAGTCGACAGAAGGGGGCATTTTCGATGCACAATTCATCTGAGAATACACCTAAAAAGCATCTATGTGTGGGCTTGTTGGCTCATGTAGATGCCGGAAAAACCACTTTATCGGAAGCCATGCTATATCTAAGCGGCGCGACAAACACATTGGGACGTGTCGATCACCAAAATACCGTTTTGGATACCGATCATTTGGAGAGGGAGCGCGGCATCACGATCTTTTCTAAGCAGGCGATTCTCTCGCTTTGCGACACAGAGTTGACCATTCTGGATACGCCGGGCCATGTCGATCTTTCAACAGAGATGGAGCGCACGCTGCAAACGCTGGATTACGCAATTTTGGTCATCAGCGGTACAGACGGTGTACAGGGACACACGGAAACCCTCTGGCAACTGCTACAGCAATATGCGATTCCGACCTTTTTGTTTGTGAATAAGATGGATTTGGACAGCGCCGATCGCGGTCAATTGTTGTCAGAGCTGCAGCAGCGGCTGAACAGCGGCTGTATCGACTTTTCAGCGGATCGAACAGACGAAGAAATACACGAGGATGCGGCGACATGCGAGGAATCCCTGCTCGCTGCATTTCTGGAGCAAGGCGCATTGTCTGATCGGGCGATCCAGCGCGCCATTGTGCACCGTGCGCTCTTCCCCTGTTATTTTGGTTCTGCTCTCAAGCTAGACGGGGTGCAGCATTTCTTGGACGGACTGGAACGATATACCGTCGCACCCCATTATCCAACGAGCTTTGGCGCAAAGATTTTTAAAATCTCGCGTGATGCACAAAATACGCGATTAACATGGATGAAATTAACCGGCGGCGCGCTCAAGGTAAAAACCAAATTATCCGGTATCACGCAGGCGCAGGAGCAATGGGAGCAGAAGGTCGATCAAATCCGGTTATATTCCGGAGAAAAGTATCGCATGGCAGACCAGGTTGAGGCCGGTATGATCTGCGCGGTAACTGGCTTGTCGTATACACAGCCGGGCATGGCGCTTGGCTTAGACTGCGCATCTCCGCCGCCCGTTCTACAGCCGGTTCTCACTTATCAAGTATTGCTTCCCGAAGGCTGCGATGTACATAACGCGCTGCGCAAGCTGCAGCAGCTGGAGGAGGAGGATCCCCAACTACATGTCACCTGGAATGAACGGATGCAGGAAATTCACTTGCAGTTAATGGGAAAAATCCAACTGGAAATCCTCCAGCGCATCATCAAAGACCGGTTTGATCTGGATGTGACATTTGGCGCAGGCAGCATTTTATATCGCGAGACGATTACAGAACCTGTGGAAGGAATTGGACATTTCGAGCCGCTCCGCCATTACGCAGAGGTGCATGTATTGTTGGAACCGCTTGCGCCCGGCAGCGGCTTAGAATTTGCCTCTGTATGCAGTGAGGATGTGCTCGACCGCAATTGGCAGCGCCTGATTCTCACGCATTTTGAGGAGAAAGAACATCTCGGTGTACTGACCGGCCATCCGATCACTGATATGCGCATCACCTTGCTGACAGGACGCGCCCACGCCAAGCACACAGAGGGCGGCGACTTCCGGCAGGCAACCTATCGCGCAATCCGCCAGGGACTGAAAAAAGCGCAGTCGGTTTTGCTGGAGCCATGGTACACACTGCGATTAGAAGTGCCGCAGGACGACATCGGACGGGCAATGTCAGACATACAGCAGCGCGGCGGTACGTTCGATCCACCGGAGCAATGCGGCGGCACCGCGGTTCTAACCGGATGCGCACCGGTTTCCACCATGCGCGATTATCCAATAGAGGTCGCGGCATATACCGGAGGACGCGGCCGCATTACCCTGTCAGTACAGGGATATCGGCCCTGTCATAATGCGGAGGAGGTTATCGCACAAATCGGCTATGACAGTGAGACGGATCTGGAAAATACCGCCGACTCCGTCTTTTGCTCTCATGGCGCCGGCCATACGGTCAAATGGAACGCGGTCGAGCAGCATATGCATCTGCCCGCCGCATACATGCCCAAGTCGGAACACCCTGAAGAGCAGCGCGCCATTCCCCTCTCACGCGTCCATTCTGCAAGCGCGGATTCGTTCGCGCTGGACAAGGAGCTACAGGCAATCTTTGAACGGACCTATGGTAAAATTCAGCCGCGCGCATTCCGCTCACAGCGACCGACGTCCTATCGTGAACCGCGCGATGTTCTCCGTCAATTGGAGCCTGCCACCGATTTTTTGCTGGTAGACGGCTACAACATCATCTTTGCATGGGATGATTTAAGCGCCATCGCAAACGAGCATCTGGACGCTGCCCGTCAAACGCTGATGGACATGCTGTGCAATTATCAGGCTTACAAGCACTGTGAGGTGATTCTGGTATTTGACGCATATCGCGTCCCCGGACAAGCAGGAAACGTAAGCCGGTATCACAATATCCACGTGGTGTATACCAAGCAGGCAGAAACCGCAGACATGTTCATCGAACGTGTCGCTTACGAATTAAACGGCAATCGACGCGTGCGCGTTGCGACCTCAGACGGGCTGGAACAGATCATTATTCTGGCGCATGGAGCGGAACGTGTCTCCGCACGCGCCTTCCGCGCGGAAATGGAGCAAACGCTACAACAGATTGCAGCTATCATCAACAGTCCCTCCCCATAACGCATGGACTTACACCGGTATTTGCTTTCTGACAACAAAAAAACAGGGTGGAGCCGCAGTTCAAAGCCGGCTCTGCCCTGTTGTTTTTACATCTGCTCCTGCATCTCTTCCTCCGCTGAGACGTGAAACACGCCGAGCGGCTTGATGCTGTCAAACCTTTCCCGATTGGCTTCATAAATCATACGAAGGCCCTCAAGCGTCAGGTTTGCGTTTACATCCGTGATGCTGTCGCAATATTCCGCCATCATACGGCCCATACCGCCGGTCGCGACCACACGGCAGGGCATACGGATCTCCTGCTTCATCTCACGCACAATGCCTTCAATTGCACCGACGTAGCCGCGCACAGCGCCAGACTGCATGCTCATGACGGTATTGGTACCGATGGCCTTATCCGGACGGACAATATCCACGCGCGGCAGCTTGGACGCTTTTTGAAACAGCGCCTCCATCGCCACCTTGATGCCCGGGAAGATCGCGCCGCCGCGATAAGCGCCCGTCTCGTCAATGACGTCAAAGGTCGTTGCCGTACCGATATCAATAATAATCAACGGACATCCATATTCCTTCACTGCCGATACGGCATTGACCAGGCGGTCAACACCGACCTCCTTGGGATTGTCATAGCAATTGCGCAGACCCGGGTCAATATCCTTTCCGACGATCAGCGGCTGGATGCCGATGTATTTGCGCACCGCATTGATGAGCGTATACATGATTGGCGGCACGACCGATGCGATAATGACGGCGCTGGTATCGCGCGTCTGCAATCCCAAAATGCTGTAATAGGAATGAATATGCATACCAATCTCATCTGACGTGCGTTCCGCCGTTGTAGAAAGGCGGAAGCTGCCGACCAGCTCTTTATCATGATAAATGCCAAATACCGTATTGGTATTGCCCACATCAATCGCCAATAACATAACTATCCCATTCTCCCTTGTATTATAGAGTAGTAGTTTTTAATGTCCCTTTCCAAGGACATGTGCTACA
>CAZEMM010000104.1:0-3795 GCA_964513445.1 uncultured Butyricicoccus sp.
AGTTGTTCCTTGTATCTTTTTTTTATTTCTCCTACAATTATTTTACACTATGGTGGTAATTACTATAAAAATTTTTCTTGTTTTGATATCAATTTACAAAAGTGCTTGCAATCTTCCTCATTTGCAGATATAATAAAAAAACTCCTGTACGCGTTACCGCTAAACCTCAGGAGGGATTGGAGACTTGTACTGTGAAAAAGGAACATCAGGATGCTTCCCTTCCCAAGATTATATTGGTGGCAAATCTGTACTACAAAAATAAATTTTCTCAGCAGCAGATCTCAAATGTCCTGCATATCTCGCGACCATGGGTTTCAAAGCTGCTTACCCGCGCGGAGGAAATGGGCATTGTTGAAATCCATGTCAATACATCTGTCTTCGAGGATCGGGCACTTTCCGAGCAGCTGCGCCGACGCTATGGTCTGCAATACGCTTGTGCCGTCGACGCAGACGATGAAAGCTCTGGCGGCGCGGCGGCGGCAGCAGCCAATTACTTTCTCTCGCAATTGCAGCCGGACAGCATTGTAAGCGTCGGCTGGGGGAAAAGCATTGCGCGCGTCATTGCCAATTTGCCGCACATCTCTCTGCCGGACGTCCGCATCATTCCCATGGCGGGCAGCTTCGGCACTACGGTTGAATCCATGCCAAATTACAGCGCGATCGAAATCGCACACAGACTGGGCGGAAGCTCCGTACCACTGCACGCGCCGGCTATGTGCACACAGGAGGAATATCAGACGTTATATTCCAATCCCATGTTTTCCGATGTCCTGACGCAGTCACAGCAGGCGGATCTCTTCCTTACCGGAATCGGTGTGCTGGATGATACGCTTGCAACGCGCACCGGCATATTTACCGAAGAGCAGACGGCCGCGCTTGCGCGTGCGGGCGCGATCGGTGACCTCGCCTTGAACTTTTTTGATGAAAACGGCGTTAAAATCGAAACAGAGCTGACAAAACGCCTGATTTGCACCGACTATCGAGCCGCAATACGCAATGCCAGAAATAGCATTGTCTATGCGGAAGGCGCGAATAAGGTTCCCGCCATCCGCGCTGCGCTGAAGGGCAAATGGCTCACCTCACTGATTACCAGCGCAGAGACGGCACGTGCGCTGCTATAGGATTCCATTCCGCGAAACGACCGATTTTTGGTCGTTTCTTTTTTTGCACATTTTAGGCACATATGTGCTTATTATAAAAATCATCACAAATTGTATTGACATTTAAATAATTTACAAATATAATTTAAAACAACAAAACAATCGCATTCTGATTATGAAAACAAAAGGAAAGACGAAAAATCGAACGGAGGTATTGTTATGCTCGTAAAACTAAAAGACGTGCTGGAGCAGGCGAAAAAAGAACGAAAAGCGGTCGGTGCATTCAACGGCACGACGCTGGAAGCCATCCGCGGCATCATTCAGGCGGCAGAGGAACTGAACGCGCCGGTAATTTTGCAGCATGCGCACATCCATGACAACCTGATTGATCTGGAGGAGATCGGCCCAATCATGAAATACTATGCGGAGCGGGCGAGCGTCCCGGTTGCCCTGCACCTTGACCACGGCGCGACATACGAGCGCTGTGCGCAGGCGCTGCATCTTGGCTTTACCTCCGTGATGTATGACGCATCCGCAAAGCCCTACGCGGAAAATGTTGCGGAAACTGCGGAAATTGTAAAAATGGCTCATGCGGTCGGCGCGAGTGTCGAGGCGGAACTGGGGCATATCTTTACCTCGGAGATTGTACAGGGCGAGGGCAGTGGCGCTTCTGACAGCGACAGCGATTACAGTGACTTGGACGCAATTTACACCGATCCACAGGTTGCCAGAGATTTTGTTTTAAAAACCAACGTCGACTGCTTGGCAGTTGCCTTTGGCACGACGCACGGTGTCTATCTGACCGAGCCGCGGCTTGATCTTCCCCGTGTCGCACGCATCCGCGATGCTGCCGGCGTCCCGCTTGTTATGCACGGCGGTTCCGGCGTATCCGACGCAGATTACCGCATCGCCATTGCAAACGGCATTACAAAGGTAAATTATTACACCTATATGAATATGGCGGGCGCACAAGCCGCAAAGCAGTACTTCAATGATGAAAGCAAGCCGCTGTTCTACGACTGTATGTCGCTCGACGCGACTGAGGCAATCAAGGCGGATGTGGCAAAGGCAATTCGTGTATTTCAGAACATTGACGCATAAGAAAGGACGTAACGATCATGGCAGTTTATAAGGAAACCATCGCCGTTCAATCCCACGGCACGACACCCACCTACATTAACATCACGCAGCAGGTGCGTGACGCGATCGCCGCCAGCGGCATCAGCAACGGCACCTGCACGGTGATCTCTCCGCACACCACCTGCTCGGTTTTTTTTGAGGAATTCGCACATGATTTCAATGAAGCCGGTGACGAATTTTTGCAGGCGGATCTCAATAACGTTTTGACGCGCATCATTCCCGATCAAACACGCGCGGATGTCTATCTTTATCCGGGCGAAAAACACTATGAAGCGGTTGAATCGTGGCCGAACGCCGCTGATTATCTGCCAGATGGCGACAGAACCGCCCTTTGGAATGGAGATGCACATCTGAAAGCGACTCTGCTCGGCTCCAGTCAGGTATTTGCCGTGGACAACGGCGCGCTGGGCGTGGGAACAACCGGCTCGATTTACTTCGTCGATTTCGACCGCACCCGCCCGAGAACCCGCAAGTGTAAAATAATCATCATGGGCGAATAAGGAGGAGACTATATCATGGCAAAAGCAAACGCACCATTTCTTATCGTAAATCCAAAATCCTATCTATATGGACAGCAAAGCCTTGCATTGGCCACAGCTGCCGATCAGGTTGCGGCAGATACTGGCCTGCAAATTTATTTCACCTGTCCATATGCCGATCTGCGCCTAGTGAAAGAGCATACACAGCACATCATCGTCTGTGCACAGTCCATGGACGCGCTGACGCCGGGTCGCGGCATGGGCCATGTCCTGCCGGAGTCGCTCAAGGAAGCAGGCGCAGACGCTGTCTTTCTCAATCATGCGGAAAATCCAAAGACGCTGTCTGACCTTTACAAATGCATCAAGCGGGCAAAGCAGCTGGATATGATTACGATCGTATGCGCAGACTCTACGGCTGAGGCCAAGGCTGCTGCCTGCTTAAACCCTGATATCGTTCTGGCAGAGCCGACCGACCTGATCGGCACCGGACAGGTTGCGGACGACGCCTATACCACACAGACCGTAGAGGCGCTTCGTCAAATCAACCCGAACGTCTTGGTGATGATCGCCTCGGGCGTCAGCACGGCGGAGGATTGCTACAATGTCATCCGGTTAGGGGCAGACGGCACCGGCGCAACCTCCGGCATTTTGAACGCACCGTCTCCAGCGCAGCGCATTCGTGAAATGGCGCAGGCGATCGTACGGGCAAGTAGTTGATAAAAATTTGAGGCAGCACCGTATAATTTGGCGGGGGGGAGCGATTTCACTAGGAAAATAGTGACCAAATGCAGCGACGAAACGTAGGAATACCGTTTACATTCCGAATATATTCCAGGTTTTCGGAACAAAATTTAGGTGCTGTTTTTCCAGAAAACGCCGCAGTCCAAATTGTAAGGTATTGCCATAGGTCAGAAGAAAGGAGCAAACCTTTATGGAGCTGATTTCCAATTTAGCGTCGGGGTTTATGGGTTTATTCCAAGCTGGCGGCGAAACCTTTATGGGTTGGATTACCAGTATAATTCCAACAGTCGTTTGTCTGATGGTCGCAGTCAATTCCGTCATCAAGATTATCGGTG
>CAZEMM010000105.1:0-3491 GCA_964513445.1 uncultured Butyricicoccus sp.
CCGACCAGATCCACACCGACATCGCGTATAATGACGTTAAGGTGCGCCTGATTGGCACGCACTCGGGCGTTACCGCAGGCGGAGGCCCGACCCACAACGATATTGCTGACCTTGCACTTTATCGTGCGATCCCCAATCTGACTGTCGTTGTGCCGGCAGACGCGAATCAGTGCTGCAAGTTCATCCGCGCGTCGATGGATTACGAAGGCCCGATGATCATCCGTATCGATCGTGCCGGCTCGCCCGACGTATATGCGGAGGATTACGAGCTGACCATTGGCAAGGCAATTGAGACACTCGAGGGCACGGACGCTTATATCATTTCCTGTGGTTCCAACATTTATGAATGCCTGATGGCGGCAAAAACGATGAAGGAAAAGCATGGCGCTTCGATCGGCGTACTCGATATGCATACCATCAAGCCGCTCGATAACGAGGCGATCATCCGCGTGGCAGAAAAGACTGGCAATATTGTCACCGTTGAGGATCATTCGATCAACGGCGGTCTTGGCGGCGCGGTGGCCGAGGTACTTTGTGAGTCTGGCTATAAGGGCAAGTTCAAGCGCATCGGTATGCCAGATGAATTTTCCGTGCTTGGTTCGCCGGATGATATTTATCATTATTATGGCATGGATCGCGACGGCATTGCAGACACGCTGGTCAAAATGCTGGGTCTTTAATCAAAGCGCAGACCCCCCTCTGTTCTTATACCCGCAGGGCGTGCCCCATCGGGGCGCGCCCTGCAGCATCTTACCAATCAAAATGAGAAAGCGAGCTGAAATATAATGACAACACAGGTAATGGGCTGCTGTGGCAAATATATACAGGGCTATGGTGTCATTCACGATTTGAAGAAATATGTGGACTGGATGGGCGACAAATTCATGGTTGTTGCCAGCAAGAACCGCCTGCGCGATCTGAAGGATATTATCGCCGAGGCGCTCGAGGGCAAAGAGCTGACTTTCTACGAATTTGCCGGCGAGTGCAGCTGGCCGAACATTGAAAAGCTGATGGCTGCCACTAGAGAATGCGGCGCGCAGACAATGATTGGCGTGGGCGGCGGCAAGGTTGTGGATTCGGTCAAGGCTGCGGCGTTCAAGTGCGGCCTGCTCCATGAGGTCATTATCCCGACTATTGCGGCGACCGACGCGTATACCAGCGCGGCCTCCTGCATCTATGACGAGCAGACCCATATGATGATTGAAGCGCTTAACTCGCCCAAGAACCCCGATCTGGTTCTGGCGGATACCGAGATTCTGCTCAAAGCGCCGGTACGTCAGTTCGTTTCCGGCATGGGTGACGCGCTCTCCACTTATGTAGGCGGTCTGGTCTGCCAGCAGAACTTTCTTGACAATCATCACGGCGGTGTGGGCACGCACAGCGCGCTGGCGATTGCCAAGCTGTCCTACGACATGCTGTTCCAGTATGGCCGTCAGGCCAAGCTGGCGGCTGAAAAAAAAGCGCTCAGCGATGCATTTAATGCTATAATTGAAGTAAATATCCTGATGAGCGGCATGGGCTTTGAAAACAACGGCTCCTCCTCCGATCACTGTTTCTACTTTGGTACATTGGCGTTGCCCGATCGTGAGGAATATGTGTACCACGGTGAAGGAGTTGCGTTCTCTACCTGCTGTCAGCTGGTCATGCAGGGCGCGTCGAACGAGCAGCTTGACGAGGTCTATCGTTTCTGCCGCGATGTGGGCCTGCCGATTACATTCGATGATATGCATTTGAGCAATCTGACCGACGAAGAGTATGACATCATGACAAAAGCCGCGCTTGAGCAGGGCTTTATGCATAACCAGCCGTTCGAGGTGACATATGAAAAGGTACTCGGCGCATATAAGGCCGCCGATGCCATTGGCCAATTGTATCATGAAGGCGGGTCGTTGATTTGAACCAAATTGATCGTAAGTACATGAAGAACATCACGGAGCTTCCCTTTTCCGGCTATAAGTTTGTTGTGCATTATGCGGAAATCCTGACGCAGGAAATTGCGGAGTTCCCACACCATCACCTTCAATATGAGATTTATTATGTGCTTGACGGTCAACTCACTGTCAAAATTGCCGACACGGTGCATCAGATCTCCGAAGGACACGCCTGTATCCTTGCGCGGGATGTAAAGCATCATGTCTACTATGAGCCTGCCGACCCGAAGCGCTATTATGCCTGCATCTTTGATGTGGTGCGCTGCGATCAGCTATCGATGAATGGGCCGGACGGAGTCAATGAATACAGCGATATTCGGCAGGCGCTGGATGCGGTTGACAGAATCGGCTTTCAGATGATGACTGAAACGGCGAGGTCGCGCGATCTCGTCGCCCGCTGGGCGCGTGAGGTAGAAGAACGACAGCTGGGCTGGAATACGCAGGCGGTTATGCTGTGCTACCAGTTTGTCGTGATGTCACTGCGACAGATCAACACCGCATCTGTCCGAGACCGGGAGTTCTCCGGGAAGAGCAATCTGGCGCTGGCGGTCACGATGTATATACACGAGCATTATCCCGAGAATATTACGGTCGAAAGCGTGGCAAAGGCGCTCAACGTATCTCCGAGACATATCAACCGGATATATAAAACCGAGTATTCCACCACGTTCCTTAAAAACGCAAACCTGCTCCGTATCGCCTATGCCAAGAATTATCTCTGCACCACGGATTATCCGATAGAGGAAATCGCCGAACGGGTCGGGTTCACCTCGTCGGGCACGCTGTACAAGCTGTTCCAGCAGTATGAGGGGCTGTCGCCCCTGCAATACCGTGAGCAGCACCGGCTGTCCACCATCCCCGACGGGGAAGAAACAACACAGGAGGATTGATCTGTATGCAGCAAGCAAGCCAGTTTCTACATGTCGGAGTTACTGTATCGGATATCGACCGCACTTTTGCGTTCTATGAAAAATATTTCGGATTCAAATTAACCCTTCGGGGCACCTTCGATGAAAATTTCATCGGATCGGTGCCGCAGCTGTATCGCCAGAAGGAAGGTGTCTATTCTGAATTCGCATTCATTGAATCGCCGGATGGCATCATACTGGAGCTGTTTCGCTTCAGCGATTTGCTGCCGGCCGAGCAGCCAGTCTGGAATCAGCCCGGATACCATCATATTTGCCTGCATGTACCGAATGTTCCGGAAAAATATCGGGAAATGGCCGCAGACGGCGTCGAGTTCTTCTTCGAGCCCGGGTATCGCGGTGATCCTGCCGACGAGGAATACTGGGTATTTTTGAAGGACCCTGACGGCAATATGATTGAATTACAGTAATCCCCCAATTTTTTCTTTTTCCATTCCTACACCCCACACAAGCCGTTCCCTCGCAGAATACGCGGAGGAACGGCTTGTGCTGAGTGGAAAGAAAAAGAGACAAACTGTCTCCCGAAAAAGTGCGCTGTTTTTGGGCTTGCAGAAATTGGTGCGCCCCTATAAAAGCAACCCATAGTGTAAAATAATTGTAGGAGAAATAAAAAAAAGATACAAGGAACAACTCA
>CAZEMM010000106.1:0-3392 GCA_964513445.1 uncultured Butyricicoccus sp.
TACCTGTCGAAAGTGCGGATTCATATCACAAACAAAATATTTTACATTCTTTCTGAAATCAAGGGGAAGCTCGATATAGATGTGGAGTTCCTCGGAAATATTCTCCACATTCGTGACAATTACATCTTCCAAATTCAGAAGTTTTGCTGTATAATCCTGATTGAGCATAGAGATTTCTCCTTTGTTGTGATTGGTGGTGCTTTTATGATAATGGATTTTTCTTCTATGCTCAACTTATAAATATAACTTTGAGGTCAGGCGAAGAGTCTGACCCCAACATTTATTATAGAACCTTTTTTTCATAGCTTTCTAAACGCTTCCGTGGTCTGCCGCTGACTGTTCCCGCCATATTCTGCCAGAGTCGCTGTCCTGCTGTCTGTCCTGTGATATAGTGGTGCAAAGGAACGTGGTGTCTGGCAATTATTTACATGCAATTGTGCTATGTTTTGCTGCAATTGACAAGAGAAACAATTGACCGCATACTGATGATATTATGATAGGGTACGCACTGCAACACGAAAGATTTTCTGAGATAGGAGAGAAATACGGTATGAAACACGTTTCAATCGGAAATCACATTCCTTCGGCGCCTGCAATTATTGTTGGCTGTATGAGGCTGGGCGAAATGAGCAGCAAGAGCCTTGACAGCTATGTCCATACCGCACTGGAGCATGGAGCGAACTATTTTGACCATGCCGATATATATGGAGACGGCGTCTGCGAGGAGAATTTCGGAAGACTCCTCAGTCAGGATGCGTCAATCCGACGCGAGGATATCATCCTACAGTCCAAATGCGGCATACGGAAGGGATTTTACGATTGCTCAAAGGAGTATTTGCTGAACGCAGTGGACGGAATTTTAAAGCGCTTACAGACGGACTATCTGGACTTTCTGTTGATACACCGGCCGGATGCGCTTGTCGAGCCGGAGGAGGTTGCCGCTGCCTTTGATGCATTGGAGCAGTGTGGAAAGGTGCGGTATTTTGGCGTATCCAACCACAAGCCGATGCAGATCGAGCTGCTGAAACGATATGTAAAACAGCCGCTTGTTGTCAATCAGCTGCAATTCAGCATTCCTGTCTCCAATATGGTTGCGAACGGCTTGGAGGTCAATATGGAGACAAGCGGTTCGATTGACCGCGACGGAAGCGTTCTGGATTACTCCCGTCTGCATGATATTACCATTCAGGCATGGTCGCCGTTCCAGACGCCAAACTGGAAGGGCTGCTTTTTAAAAAGCGCGGAGTATGCGCCGCTCAATCAGGAAATCCAAAGGCTGGCAGAGCGCTACAATGTAAGCGATTCGGCAATTGCGGCAGCATGGATCATGCGGCACCCTGCAAGGATGCAGCTGATTGCCGGAACGTCCAGCGAGGAGCGGTTAAAGGAGATTATCACTGCCTGCGATATCACTTTGTCCCGCGAAGAATGGTATCGGCTGTATTTGGCGGCCGGACATCCGTTGCCATAAAAATCATATTCGAACAAGGCTAAAGGGAGCGGCAATCGCCGCTCCCTCTATTGTTATCCGATTCTATCAGTTCTGTTTGACTTGAATGGCCAGCGACAGCTCGTCCAGCTGCTTCTGATCGACCGCAGACGGGCACGCCGTCATCAGCTCGGAGGCATTCTGTACCTTCGGGAAGGCGATGACGTCGCGGATGGAATCCAGACCGGCCAGCAGCATACACAGGCGGTCCAGACCGTAGGCCAGGCCGCCGTGCGGCGGCGCGCCGTACTTGAACGCCGTCAGCAGATGACCGAACCGCTCCTGTGCATCCGCATCCGTAAAGCCCAGCGCGCGGAACATGCGCGCCTGCGTCTCGGTGGAATGGATACGGATGGAGCCGCCGCCCAGCTCACAGCCGTTGAGCACGATGTCATATGCCTTCGCGCGCACCTTCGACGGATCGGTCTCCAGCAGGTCGATATCCTCGTCAAACGGCGCGGTAAACGGATGATGCATCGCAACATAGCGATTTTCTTCCTCACTGTATTCAAACTGCGGGAACTCAACAATCCACAGCAGCTTATAATCGTGCGGGTCAATGACGCCCAGACGCTTTGCCAGCTCACAGCGCAGCGCGCCCAGCGCGACGACCGCCGTCTGCCAGTCGCTGTCCGCAACGACAAACAGGATATCGCCGTCCTGCGCATTTGCGCGCGTCTTGATCGCCTGCACCTCGTCCTCCGTCAGGAACTTCGCAAACGAGGAGGTCATCTTGCCGTCGCCCGCCAGCTTCATCCACGCCAGACCCTTTGCGCGATAGGTCCTGACAAAATCCTGTAGCTTATCAATTTCCTTGCGCGGGAACTTGTCCGCCGCGCCGCTGATGTTGATGAGGCGAACCGTGCCGCCGCCCGCAACCGCGCCGCTGAACACCTGAAACGAGCAACCCTGCACGATATCCGAGATATCCACAATCTCATAGCCAAAGCGCAGGTCGGGCTTATCCGAGCCGTACTTGTCCATGGCGTCCTTCCACTTCATGCGCGGCAGCGGCAGCTGTACGTCGACGTCCAGCACCTCTTTGAATACGCGCTGTAAAAAGCCCTCGTTGACCGCGATGACATCGTCCTGCTCAACAAACGACATCTCCAAATCAATCTGGGTAAATTCCGGCTGACGGTCCGCGCGCAAATCCTCATCACGGAAGCAGCGGGTAATCTGCATATAGCGGTCGACACCGGACAGCATGAGCAGCTGCTTATACTGCTGCGGCGACTGCGGCAGCGCATAGAACTTGCCCGGATGCACACGGGACGGCACGAGGTAATCGCGTGCGCCCTCCGGCGTGGATTTTTGCAGCATCGGCGTCTCGATCTCAAGAAAGCCCTGCTCGTCAAAGTAATTGCGCGCAATCTGTGTCACGCGGTGGCGCAGCGCCAAATTGCGCTGCATCGACGGGCGGCGCAAATCCAGATAGCGGTATTTCAAACGCAGCTGGTCATTGACCTCCTTCTCGTCTGAAATCTCAAACGGGGTGGTCTCCGACTTGCTCAGCACGCGGATATCCGTGACGACGATCTCAATTTCACCGGTCGGCATTTTTGCATTGACCGCGCGTTCGTCACGGCGAACGACGTTGCCGCGGATGGCGAGCACATACTCGGTGCGCACGCCGAAGGCGATGTCAAACAGCTGCGCATTGACGGATTTATCAAACGTGCACTGTACAATACCCGTGCGGTCGCGCAGCAGCAGGAACAGGACGCCGCCGTTGTCACGGGTACGGTCGCACCAGCCGTTGACTACAACCTCGCGTCCGTCATCCGCCGCGCGCAGCTCGCCGCACCATGCCGTGCGCTTCATGCCATGAATGGATGTATTCATATGATTCTCCTTGTATTATAGAGTAGTAGTTTTTAATGTCCCTTTCCAAGGACATGTG
>CAZEMM010000107.1:0-3228 GCA_964513445.1 uncultured Butyricicoccus sp.
TTGACGGGCGTTTCATTGTGCGCTGAGGGTTATGGCCTGTAATTGTAAACACTGGCGCGTAAAGGGTTCGTGATACGGTAATCTCTCCAGCACTGAGAGTTAAAATTTTCGTTTGCAACTCTTCGGGCGAAAAAGAGAACAAGACCCACAGACGCATTTGGCGTCAGAGGGAGCCTTTTTACTTTTGCGCCTCCAGCGCGGCCAAAATAATCGAATTGGAAATAAGAAAGCCCGGTTCGGTCAGCGCCCAGCGGGTTCCGGTGTGCCGGATGTAGTCCTGCGGGAGCGCGGCAAACGCCTGCTCAATGGGTCGCGGATCACGGTCAAAGCGCGACTGATAGTGCGCCGCGTCCCAGCCGTCCGCGGTGCGCAGCGACAGCATGATGTATTCCGCCGCACGGTCAATGTCGTCGTCCTCAATCTCGGGCGGCAGCGCGCCGGACAGCCATGCCGTCAGATCGCGTGGCCATGCGTAGCGCACGCCATGAAAATCACCGTGTGCGCCCGGACCAAAGCCAAAATATGGCGACTGCTTCCAATAACGGCTGTTGTGCCGGCTTTCATAGCCGGGACGCGCAAAATTGGAGATCTCATAGTGAAGAAAGCCTGCCTGCGCCATTTTGTCGCACAGCAGCAGATACAGGTCGGCCTGCGCGTCCTCATCCGGCAGGACCGGGTGTTGCCGTCCCATCGGCGTGTGCGGCTCGAGAGTCAGGCCGTAGCACGACAGATGTGTCGGCTCTAGCGCGAGCAGCGCGTCAATCGACTGCGCCAGCCGCTGCGCGGTCTGTCCCGGCAGCGCGTACATCAGATCGACGCTGATGTTTTCAAAGCCCGCCTGCCTTGCGCGACGGATGGCGTCCTGCGCCTGTGCAAATGTGTGGATGCGGCCGAGCGCGCGCAGCTCGTCGTCATGCGCGGACTGCACGCCGACGGACAGACGGTTTGCGCCCGCCTTGTGTGCGGCGTGTAAAAACGCGTCTGTCATCGAATCCGGGTTGGCTTCGACCGTGATCTCCGCGTCCGGCGGCGGCTGAAACAGCGCGTGCGCGCTGTTCAGTATGCGCGCGATGCGCGCGCCGCCCAGCAGGCTGGGCGTGCCGCCGCCGAGGTACAGCGAATCCACCGTGTAGCCGGATATCCGCTTTGCCGCCTGCGCAAGCTGCTGCTGTATGCGCGCGACGTAGGCGTCCCATGTGTCCGCCCGCTCCGGCAGCGAATAAAAATCGCAGTACGCGCATTTTACCGCGCAAAACGGCACATGGATATAGAGACCGAGGTTATTCTTCATCCAGCTTGAGCACCGCCATAAACGCCTCCGGCGGCACCTGCACCGAACCGAGCGAGCGCATGCGCTTTTTGCCCTCCTTTTGCTTTTCCAGCAGCTTTTTCTTTCGTGTGATATCGCCGCCGTAGCACTTGGCGAGCACGTCCTTGCGCAGCGCCTTGACGGTTTCGCGCGCGATGACCTTGTTGCCGATGGCGGCCTGTACCGGAATTTCAAACAGTTGGCGCGGGATGTTTTCCTTCAGGCGTTCCGCGATGCGGCGGGCGCGCGCGTATGCCTTTTCCGTGTGTACGATGAACGACAGCGCGTCTACCACCTCGCCGTTGAGCAGGATGTCCAGCTTGACGAGGTCGGATTTGCGATAGCCGATCATCTCATAATCCAGTGACGCATAGCCGCGCGTGCGCGATTTGAGCGCGTCGAAGAAATCATAGATGATTTCGCCCAGCGGCAGCTCATAATGCAGCTCCACGCGGTCGGTGTCAATGTATTTCATATCCTTATAAATACCGCGCCGCTCCTGGCACAGCTCCATGATGTTGCCGACATAGTCGCTCGGCGTCATAATGCTCGCGCGCACAAACGGCTCCTCCGCATAGTCCAGCGTTGTCGGGTCGGGATAATCGAGCGGGTTGTCGATATATTCCTCCTCGCCGTCGGTGCGCTTGATCTTATAGATGACGCTGGGCGCGGTTGTGATGAGATCGAGGTCATATTCGCGCTCCAGCCGCTCCTGAATGATCTCCATGTGCAGCAGGCCAAGGAAGCCGCAGCGGAAGCCAAAGCCCAGAGCGACTGAGCTTTCCGGCTCATAGGTGAGCGACGCGTCGTTGAGCTGCAGCTTTTCCAGCGCGTCGCGCAGGTCGGGATAGCGCGCGCTGTCCGCCGGATAGATACCGGAGAATACCATCGGCTGTACCTTGCGGTAGCCGGGCAGCGGCTCCTTTGCGGGCTGCTCGATGCCGGTAACGGTATCGCCGACGCGTGTATCCGCGACATTTTTGATGGACGCGGTAAAATAACCGACCTCGCCTGCGCACAGCCCGTCCGCAGACGGCTCCAGTGTCAGCGGACGCATATAGCCCGCCTCGACCACCTGAAATTCCGCGCCGGTCGCCATCATTTTGACCTTCATGCCCGGCCTCAATGTGCCCTGCATGACGCGGATATAAACGATGACGCCGCGATAGGAGTCGTACTGGCTGTCAAAGATCAGCGCCTGCAGCGGCGCGTTCGGGTCGCCGTCCGGCGCGGGAATATCCTTGACAATGCGCTCAAGCACATCTTCGATGTTGATGCCCATTTTTGCGGATATCTCCGGCGCGTCCTCCGCGGGAATGCCGATGATGTCCTCGATCTCATGCTTGGCGCGCATCGGGTCGGCGGAGGGCAGGTCGATCTTGTTGATAACCGGCAGTACCTCCAGATTGTGCTCGATGGCAAGGTAGGTGTTCGCCAGCGTCTGCGCCTCGATGCCCTGCGTGGCGTCGACGACGAGCACCGCGCCCTCACATGCGGCAAGCGACCGCGAGACCTCATAGTTGAAGTCCACATGGCCCGGCGTGTCGATGAGGTTCATGGAATAGGTATTGCCGTCCTGCGCCGGATAATCCATGCGCACGGCGCGCGCCTTGATTGTGATGCCGCGCTCACGTTCCAGCTCCATGTTGTCCAGCAGCTGGCTTTCCATTTCGCGCTGCGTGACGGTATTGCAGGCCTCCAGCAGGCGGTCAGCCAGCGTGGATTTGCCATGGTCAATATGCGCGACGATGGAAAAATTACGGATAAGAGACTGATCCTTCATGCGTTCTCCTTATAGCAGCCGCGAAGCCCTGTATGCTCCGCTGGGGTTTATTGTAGAAATGATTTTATCGTAAATATTAGTATAACATAGCATTTTACGCGGTGCAATGGTCTAAGGCAACACCAATTCGCACTGC
>CAZEMM010000108.1:0-3071 GCA_964513445.1 uncultured Butyricicoccus sp.
AAATATAACTTTGGGGCCAGATTCTTCGTCTGACCCCAACATTTATTATAGAACCAGAAAAGAAAAGGTGCGTCCCCCTTCTCAGCACTGCCGAGAGGAGACGCACCTTTTTCTGTCAATATTGTTTTTATGCTGTCAGCATATTATGCAGCATTTTGCAGGCCTCTGCACGCGTTGCATTTTTGCGCGGCTGCGCCTGCAGGCTGCCGTCGCTCATCCTCGAACCGTTGATGATTCCTTGCGCGGCGACCTTGAGCACGGCTTCTGTTGCCCACGACGAAATTGTCGCAGTATCGGTAAACTGCGGAACTGCGTTTTTTGCCGCCAGTTCACCACCCCAGATATTTTGCTGGAAGCGCAGCAACATCGTAGCCATCTGCTCTCTTGTGATGTTATCCGTCGGGCCGAATTTGCCGTTTCCGTAACCGGTGATAATTCCCTTGGAGACGCCCCAGCCGACAGCCGCATTATACCATGCGGACGACCCGACGTCAGAGAAGCTCCCGCTTCCCGAATAGGACGAGAAGCTCTGTCCGGATGCGCGGGCAAGCAGCGTAATAAACTCCGCGCGGCTGATGCTGTTGTTCGGCGAGAACGTCCAGACGGACGTACCGTTGACAATTCCCTGTCGAACCAGCGCATAGGTCGAATCATAATACCAGCTGCCGGATGCTACATCAATAAAGGCGTTCGCCGTAATGCTTGTGCTTGACTGCCAGTTCGTCGGCATCAGCCCGTCTGTGCCGGTAAAGTTCACCGTAAAGCTGTTTCCTCGACCGATTGCGCCGTTTCCGCTGACATCCGAGCCATCATTGCAGGCAAGTACGCCCGCAAAGACGTCCATCTGCGCGTCCTGTAAATACACCGCGTCGTCATAGCCGGTAATTTTCGCACCGTTTACCTGTAAGTATCCATCAATACAGTTAACGCCCGCATCATACTTGGACGATACTGTGACATTGGTCAGGTTGACAATCGGACGAACTGCGGCATTCTCCAGCGATTCGACCCAAATGCCACTGGCAAACGGCGTGGATTCACATACTGCCGTATTGACGATTGAACCATCGCGAATGGTCAGGCTGGGCGCCACCGAGATATTGCCCGCAGTGAATGTAATGGTCGGCGAATTCGCCGTAGCTTCCGAAATTGTATGTCCATTGAGATCCAACGTGATATTATACTGACCGTTCACATCACACAGTTTGGTCAGCTGGCCGTTGGACACGTTGGTCAATACCTCAATGGTCTGTCCGTTTTGTACCGCCTCCAACGCTTTTGACAGCGTCTGATATTGCACATTCCCAATCTGCGCCTGTGGCTGTGCGGCAAACGCACCGGCAGATAACTGCATCGCCAACGCGCCTGTCAGCAAAAGGGCGCCCAGCCGCGCGTGTCGTTTCTTCACAACAAATACCTCCTCGTATAATAAGATTTGCAGACAGATTGTCCGCCGATTATGTTTCATTATTGTATGATAGCTCTATTGTAACAGATTTTTACCGTTTTGTAAACGTTTTGTTACCTTATAATAGACAAAACCGTCGCCTTTTTGCGACGGTTTTGTGGTAAATCTGCATAAAATTAAAAATTAATTCAAAATTTTGTCATTTATTTCCAAAAGCGCCCTTTTAAAATTATGATACATGAAACGCTCGTAAGTCTGGATATACCGCACTGTTGCCCAGCGCCTGTTCGATGCGCAGCAGCTGATTATATTTTGCAACACGCTCTGAACGGCTGGGCGCGCCTGTCTTGATCTGCCGCGTCCCGAGTGCAACAGCAAGATCAGCGATCGTTGTGTCCTCTGTTTCGCCGGAGCGATGCGACGCGATTGTAGAATATCCGGCTGCCTGTGCCAGCTTAATGGCCTCCATTGTCTCGGACAGCGTTCCGATCTGGTTGGGCTTAATCAAAATAGCGTTGCCGCAGCCCTGCTCGATGCCGTTTCGCAGCCGTTCAATATTGGTTACAAACAGATCGTCACCGACCAGCTGCACGTGTCCGCCCAGCTCCTGCGTCAGCGTTTTCCAGCCGTCCCAATCCTCCTCATCCAGTGCATCCTCAATCGAGAAGATCGGATAACGCTCAACCAATTCGCGCCAATGATGAATCAGAGCGTCCGACGTAAAATGCGTTTTTGCCTTCGGCAAAATATATTCTCCCTGTCGGTCGGATTTCCACTCGCTCGCAGCAGCGTCAAGCGCAATACGGAAATCACTGCCCGGTTCATATCCGGCATTTACAACTGCGCGCAGAATGAGCGCAATCGCCTGCTCATCGCTTTCCAAATCCGGCGCAAAGCCGCCTTCGTCTCCTACAGATGCCGCCATACCCTTTTGCCTGAGCAATGCGGACAGCGCATGGAAGACCTCCGCACACCAGCGCAGCGCCTCCTGAAAGCAGCAAGCACCAACCGGCACAATCATAAATTCCTGTACGTCGACGGTATTGTCCGCATGCGCGCCGCCATTTAAGATATTCATCATGGGAACCGGCAGCTGGTTGGCATGCACGCCACCCAAAAACTGATAGAGCGGCATGCGCTTCGCCGCAGCGGCTGCGTGTGCCGCCGCAATGGACACTGCGAGGATGGAATTTGCACCCAGATGCGACTTATCCTCCGTTCCATCCGCCTCCAGCATGGCCCTGTCTACCGAATAAATATCCTCCGCCGACATGCCGGACAGCGTGTGGTTCAGCACACGGTTGATATTCTCCACAGCCCGCTGCACGCCCTTGCCGCCATAGCGCGCCTGATCGCCGTCACGCAGTTCTAGTGCTTCAAACTGTCCAGTCGACGCACCGCTGGGTGCCATGCCTCGCCCGATCGTACCATCTGTCAGCTGTACCTCTGCCTCTACCGTCGGATTCCCGCGGGAATCGAGAATTTCCCGCCCTGTCACCTTTTTGATTTCCAATTCGCTCATATCGGCTCTCCTTTTTGCTTTTCTATTATCTTCTCTCCATACGAATAAAATATGTAGATTCGAAAATAAAAACAGGAGGCATTCTGTCAATGTCACTTAGTTAGCAACTAGGCGGCGTTGCCACATCCCAGCAATGACGGC
>CAZEMM010000109.1:0-2914 GCA_964513445.1 uncultured Butyricicoccus sp.
TCATTCGCTTTTTTCTATACCCTTGGTCTCACATCTATTGTAATGCTACATTAAAAACATGAAAATATTCTGTTTGTCGATTGACAGCGTCTGTCGAGGCGTGGTACAGTAATAATAATGCAAATTGTCCGCTGAGGGAGTAGTTTGCGGTAAGGCCTGCCGTGGGGATATCAACAATCAGATGGTGCATGGGCTCGAGGCGCCTCTGGCATTTCCTTAAAAAACCAGACTCATAGGCAATGATATCCGGTTCATTTGGGTATCCTTGTCTATGGGTCTTTTTTTGACCGCGTTGACGGCAGACGGAGGTCTGAAACAGGAGGAGAAAAATGATCTATGTGCTATATGCGGCGATTGCGGCGGCTGTCGTCGGCTTTTCGGTCAAGGCATCCGATTATGTTGATCTGCTGGACAAAAAGACCAGCTTGTCCGGCGCGTTTATCGGCGGGATTTTGCTGTCCGCTGTCACCAGTCTGCCGGAGCTGTTTACCAGCATTTCCGCGACGGTGCTCATCAAGCGGCCGGGCCTGTGTCTTGGCAATATCATGGGAAGCGATCTGTTTAATCTGGCGGCGCTATCCGTCTTTGTGCTGCTGTTTTACCGCTCGTTCCGGCAGGCAAAGCTGTCCGACAGCCATCGCGTGGTGACGCTGCTGGTATTTGGCTGCTATGTCGCCGTGGCGCTCAATTGGCTGGGAATTTTGGATATCAGCGTGCTGACTGTCAACATTGCGTCGGTTCTGGTCGTACTGCTGTATGCGTGCAGCGTGCGTTATCTTGCGGCGGGCAACGGCGGGGACGATGTGCAGCCGGAGCAGGCGGACAGCCCGCTGACCGTCCGGCAGATTGTTGTGCGCTTTCTGTTCACCAGCGCCGGAATCATTGCGCTGAGCGTTGCCATTACCTATATTACGGATATCATTTCCGTCCGGCTGAACCTTGGTCAGGGCATGGCGGGCGCGCTGTTTCTCGGCGTGGCGACGAGCCTGCCGGAGGTCGCCTCGACGATCGCGCTGTTCCGCATCGGCAATTTTGATATTGCGTTCGGCAACATCATTGGCAGCGATATCTTTAATTTCATCATCATGGCGGTCGTGGATATTTTGTATATCAAGGGCACAGTATACGATTTCAGCGATCCGCAGACCGTCGTGCTCATGCTGACCGGTCTGGCTGCGCTGCCGTTTACGTGGATTATGATGAAGTGGCGCAACAAGGCGACGCAGTTCCTATGTCCGCTTGCGGTGATCGCGTGCTATGGGGTATTTTTGATGTCATAGTATGGAAGCAGAAATTCCCGCTCATGTGAATCGCTCGACCGATCGAGCGGGGCGGTTTCTCTGCCTTACATGGGATCAATTGCTCTTCCTGCCAGAGCAGGTTCTGGGGGAATGTCCTGGGCGGAAGCATGCTGTTAGATTGAGGCGCGTATGTGACATTAGGACGGGGCCTCGCTTTCGCCGCGACCCTGCATAAATTCTCAGGATTTCTTTGCAATTTCGCCACAAAATTACCAATATCCCTTGAACCTTTTGGGCAAATGGTTGTATAATATAAGAGCCAGCTGCACAGAGGCAGCAAAACTGTTCGTATATAAGAAATTTTGTTTGGAGGGAATACCAATGTTTGAGAATTTGATTTCCACATTGAAAGCAGACCGCAGAACCATTGTCTTTACTGAGGGTTCGGATCCGCGTATTCAGGAAGCAGCCGCTCGCCTGCTCAAGGAAGGCCTGATGGATGTCATTCTGATCGGCGCGGAGGATGAGGTTCAGGGCGCGGCAGCCGTTGGCGGCTTTGACATCGAGGGCGCGGAGATCATCGATCCGGATACGTATGCGCAGATGGATGAAATGGCGCAGACCATGTTTGACCTGCGCAAGGGTAAGATGGATATGGATACCGTCAGGGCAAATCTGGCAAAGGGCAATTATTTTGGCACGATGCTGGTCAAGATGGGCAAGGCGGATGCGCTACTGGGCGGCGCGACCTATTCCACAGCGGATACCGTCCGTCCGGCGCTGCAGCTGGTTAAGACCAAGCCGGGCGCGCATCTCGTAAGCTCCTGCTTTATTCTGTGCCGTCCGGCAAAGGATGGCGGCGATGAGCTGTATGCGATGGGCGATTGCGCGATCAACATCTCCTATGAGGATACCGTTGATAAGAAAACCGGCGAGGTAACGCTCAAGGCATCCGAAAAAATCGCAGAGGTTGCGATCGAGACGGCAAAGACCGCAAAGGCATTCGGCATCGACCCGAAGGTTGCAATGCTGTCCTATTCCACCATGGGCTCCGGCAAGGGCCCGACGGTCACGATGATGCGTGAGGCGACCGACGCTGCCAAGGCGCTCGATCCGGAGCTGGCGGTAGATGGCGAGCTGCAGTTTGACGCGGCATTCTCTCCGGTAGTTGCAAAGACCAAGGCGAAGAATTCGCCGGTAGCCGGTCAGGCAAATACCTTTATCTTCCCGGATATCAATGCAGGCAACATCGGCTATAAGATTGCACAGCGTCTGGGCGGATTTGAGGCATATGGCCCGATCCTGCAGGGCCTGAACGCGCCGATCAACGACCTGTCCCGCGGCTGCGACGCGGAGGAGGTTTACAAGATGGCGATTATCACCGCCGGTCTGAAGTAAAAACGCACGCAGGGGCGGCCGCTGTCTTGTTTTGGGCAGCGGCTGCTTTTTTCATTAGATAATATGAAGTGACCTCACATTTGCAATAACGTGGATTTACCCGTATAATCCATGTTGAACAAATAAAACGAGGATTGCGGGGATTACCGCATACAAAGGAGGCCACTATGTATAGAATACTAAAAATCGGGATGGATGTCCATAGTACAAATTACACTTTATGCGCAATGGAGCCGGTAATCGGCGAGGAAGACCGTATATTCGCGACGGTCAAG
>CAZEMM010000110.1:0-2743 GCA_964513445.1 uncultured Butyricicoccus sp.
CACCGATCATCGCCCAGCGAATCGGTCGGTCTACAATTTTTTCACCATTAATCATCGTTATAGTCTCCTTTCGGAATCATACCGTTTTCTCCTCATTTTTTGGTTCTCTATGCGCCTCCGTCGCGTTTTATTCTTTCTGGTGCTAATTATACTTCATTCCGTATTTTTTACTTGCAAATTCTTGACCTTAATTATCAAAAAAACACATAATTTTTCGTGTTTCTTTGTAACTGATTGCAAATTTTTGCACCTAATTTCCGATTTATGACAGAAGAAAACCGGCTCCATACGGAACCGGTTTGTGTATCGTTCAATGATTCTTCCAATAATCACGATATCGCTGCGGCGTCATGCCGACGATCCTGCGGAAGGTATTATGGAAATTGCTTACGCTGTTGTAGCCCACCTTCATGGCAATTTCGGTAACGGGAAGATCGGTCATCAGCAGCCACGACTGCGCCTCTCCGATCCGGCGGCGCACGATGTACTGCTTTGGCGGATAGCCGACTGTATTTCGGAACACACGCGATAGATAATATGGCGTCATATGCATTTCCTCAGCAATATCCTCCAGCTGAATATCCTCGAGATAATGCTCGTCCAAATATTTCTGCACGCGATGTCCCATGCAAAAGGTTTCATTTTCCTCCGGCAGCGGCTCCTTCATGGCCTCCTGCCGCACGAGCAGCAGCATCGCACAGGTCAGATGATGCTGGATCTCCTGATCCGTCACGGTCATCAACGTAATCAAAAGCGCTTCGATCTCTTGAAAGTATGACGTATTTGCAATGATAGGAGAACAGGGCTTCGGGAGCAGCGTGTTTTCCGCCTGCCCCGTAATGGAAATATTGGAAACCGCACAGCTGATGATCTGCATTCCTTCAAACCTGTCAGCGCATTCGTCATGCGTGACACCGGCATTGTAAACGAGAATATTCCCACCGTGCGTAGAATACGCACGTCCGTCAATGGTATGCACCCCGTTGCCGCTGCGAATCAGAATAATCTCTACGCGGTCATCATGCACATGCAGTGCGCGCAGCATCTTTGTATGTACCGGATCCTCCATAGCAATGGAAACCAGCTTCGGCTTTTTCCAAAACAGGCTTTTGATCTGCTCGTAATTCGGCTGAATCAGCATCGTATGCGCCCCTTCTTATCCGTACCTCTTACCAGGCTAGCCGCAATTCATTCCGATCGGTCCCATGCGGTCGTCTCAAAATACACAGTACCGCTGCATATAGGATTCCATCAGCGGGAGGATATCCGCGTATTCCCCGTTCTGCTGGAGATATTCATGGATGTCGCGCACGTCGATAAGCGCATGCACCCGGATGCCGAATTGCTCGCCGACCTCCATGACAGCCGTCTTGCCTGCGGTCTGCCCGACCTCGCAGCGGTTGACTGAGATGAACATATCCGTCACCTTGACATCCGCCGCGCCATAGAGCACCGGCAGCGTCTCGCGGATCGCCGTACCGGCTGTGATGACATCCTCGATAATCACAATGCGGTCGCCGTCCTTCGGCTGATAGCCGACCAGATTACCGCCCTCGCCATGATCCTTGGCCTCCTTGCGGTTAAAGAAAAACGGCTTGTCAATGTCATATTTGCGCGCCAGCGCGCCAGCGACCGAGGTCGCCAGCGGGATGCCCTTATAGGCCGGTCCAAACATCGCGTCAAAGTCCGCGCCGACCGTCTCCTTGACCATCGCCGCGTAAAACTCGCCCAGACGCGAGGATTGCAGTCCGGTCTTATAATTGCCTGTATTGACAAAGTACGGCGTATTGCGTCCGCTCTTGGTCACGAAATCACCAAAGCGCAGCACGTCCGCGCGCATCATAAATTCAATAAATTCCTTCTTTTCCGGTGTCAGCATAATGTATTCTGTCCTTTCCTATTGAGGTTGGTTTCAGTATACCAGAAACCGATGCGGAGAACAAGGAAAAAAAGCAGCTGACCGCCCAGAGCTGCCAGCTGCTTCGATGTGCGTTACTTGTTCGGATTCTTGATGGTGGTGATGCCGTCCGCACCGGCGGAGATAATCAGATCGGTGCGGTTGAGGAAGAAGCCGGTCTCCAGCACGCCCAGCGTGCGCTTCAAAAAGTCCTCCATCGCCGCATAATCCTTGCCAAACCTGGTGTTGGTATACTTGGTATCGAGGATGTAATTGTGGTTGTTCGTCTCATAGATGGAGCCGTCCTTGTTCATGCGGAGCGTCGGCTCAAAGCCAGCCTCCTCCATCTTCTTGACAACATGCTTGTAGCCAAACGGCAGAACCTCAACCGGCAGGCCAAAATCACCGATCTCCTGTACCAGCTTTGCGCTGTGGCATACCCAGATGTTGTACTTTGCGCTGGATGCGACGATCTTCTCGCGGAACAGCGCACCGCCGCCGCCCTTGATGCCGTTAAACTGCGGATCGACTTCATCCACGCCGTCGATGCAGATATCCAGCACCGGCGCGTCGTTGGTATCGAGCAGCTCGATGCCAAGGCTCTTCGCCTGCTCGGTGGATGCGTCGGAGGTGGACACGCACTTGATGTTCAGACCCTCATCCTTGACACGCTGACCCAGCTTCTCAATCAGATAATACGCCGTGGAACCGGTGCCGATACCGACCAGCATGCCATCCTTTACATATTTTGCCGCCTCATAGCCGGCCAATTGCTTCTCGTTCATTTGCTGTTCTCCTTGTATTATAGAGTAGTAGTTTTTAATGTCCCTTTCCAAGGACATGTGC
>CAZEMM010000111.1:0-2497 GCA_964513445.1 uncultured Butyricicoccus sp.
AAGGCAGAGGACTGCAACTCCTTGAGCCCCAGTTCGATTCTGGGTGGCACCTCCAGATCCAATTGAGCTGTCGCTTTAACGATGAAAAGTCGTGGAGCGACAGCTTTATTTGATTGTATGCTAATCACTGGATCGGAGCACAAGAAAACAAAGTAAAATAGAGGAAAAGATGCGGAGAGAGACGAACGTCAATCTCTGCTTTTTTGTCCTGAAAGATATGGAGAATGCGATTGAAAAAGACGGTCAGACCTACGAAAAGCGAAGGCATTTTGCTTGCGCAAAAAATATATCTGTACATTTGGGTATAGATTGGACATGCCGCACTCAGAACGATTCCGCACAGCCGATTACAAGCAAGCTGCCATATCATCTCAAGGAGGAGCGAACGCCGAGGGTGTGACAGCAAAAACGCGATCTGAGCAGACAGGCTTTTTTTGCACTGTTACCACTCATGATGACGATTGGTATTGCGGAAATGCGAGATTATTCCATTGACTTTTTCAGCGGACGGACTTATGGAGCGTCATACGATAAAGGCGGTCGACTGTGAATGAATATTATTTTAAAATTGGATATTTTTTCGTGGACAGTTTGATGCTATACTGTGTGCAGACGGACAGAGACATCGGTGATACATGGCCTGCGTCTCTGTAATTGTAATGCAAAGGAGTATAGGACATGAAGGAAGATCGCTATCAATTAAATAAACAGCTGGCACAGATGCTCAAGGGCGGTGTCATTATGGACGTTACGACACCGGAGCAGGCAAAGATTGCGGAGCAGGCCGGCGCCTGTGCGGTCATGGCGTTGGAGCGCATTCCGGCGGATATTCGCGCGGCGGGCGGTGTTTCACGCATGAGCGACCCGGCGATGATTCGTGGAATCCAGCAGGCTGTATCCATTCCCGTCATGGCAAAATGCCGCATCGGACATTTTGTAGAGGCACAGGTGCTGGAGGCCATTGAAATTGATTACATTGATGAGAGCGAGGTGCTGTCCCCGGCGGATGACGTCTATCACATTGATAAGACGCAGTTCCGTGTGCCGTTTGTGTGTGGTGCGCGTGATTTGAGCGAGGCGCTGCGCCGCATTGCGGAGGGCGCAAGCATGATCCGCACCAAGGGAGAACCGGGAACCGGTGATATCATTCAGGCGGTACGACATATGCGCGCGATGAATGCGGAAATTCGCCGCGTGCAAAACCTGCGCGAGGATGAGCTGTTTGAAGCGGCAAAGCAGTTGCAGGTGCCAATGGAGCAACTGCGGTATGTGCATGAGAATGGACGGCTCCCAGTCGTCAATTTTGCAGCTGGCGGCGTTGCGACACCAGCAGATGCCGCGCTCATGATGCAGCTGGGCGCGGAAGGTGTTTTTGTCGGTTCGGGAATTTTCAAGTCGGGCAATCCGGCACAGCGTGCCGCCGCCATCGTCAAGGCTGTGACCAATTTTACCGACGCAAAAATGATTGCACAGCTGTCGGAAAATTTAGGCGAGGCGATGGTCGGTATCAATGAAACGGAAATTGCGCTGCTGATGGCAGAGCGGGGAAAGTAATATGACGATTGCAGTTTTGGCATTGCAGGGCGCATTTGCAGAGCATGAGGCCGTGCTGGGTCGTTTGGGTGTCGATTGGTTTGAGATTCGTCAGAGGGCGGATATCGAGCGTCCGTTTGACGCGCTGATTTTGCCGGGCGGCGAGAGTACGGTGATGACACGGCTGCTGCGAGAGCTGGCGCTATTCAAGCCTCTTCGCAGCCGCATTGCGGCGGGCATGCCGGTGTTCGGCACATGCGCGGGGCTGATTTTGCTGGCGCGTCAGGTAGAGGGCGGCGCGGCCTGCTTTGGCACGATGAACATTACCACGCGGCGCAATGCATATGGACGGCAGCTCGGCAGTTTTTATACTGAACAGCCCATGCATGGGCTGGGCGTCATCCCCATGACCTTTATTCGCGCGCCGTATATTGTGTCGGTTGGCGCTCAGGCAGAGGTATTGGCACAGGTAGACGGCAGGATCGTTGCAGCGCGGCAGGGCAATCAGATGGTCACGGCATTTCATCCGGAGCTCAATGCGAACGACACGATATACCAGTATTTTTTGCAGATAGTAAGGGAGGCCTGCGATGGGACGATATGCTCCGCATAGACAATGTATCGGCAGCAATTTGCAGCGTATGCGCTGTCAGCGCGGCTGGTCGCAGCAAGAGCTGTGCAACGAGCTAAGGCAATTTCATTTTGTTTTGAGCCGCAGTACCTATGCGAAATATGAAACGGGGGAGAGCGGCATCCCGGCGGATGTCCTTGTGGGATTACAGCGGTTATATGGCTGCTCCTATGAAGACTTTTTTGTGGGAACAATTTAAAAACACAGCGGGAACCTTCTGATTGGGAATGCACCTGGTAAGATGAAAGTAGACACTGAAAAAGTGCCTACTTTCATTATTTGTTGTAGAATAGGAAAGAAGGGAGTGAGAATATGGGAAAGAAAGGGACACCG
>CAZEMM010000112.1:0-2460 GCA_964513445.1 uncultured Butyricicoccus sp.
CACCGATAATCTTGATGACGGAATTGACTGCGACCATCAGACAAACGACTGTTGGGATTATACTGGTGATCCAACCCATAAAGGTTTCGCCGCCAGCTGAGAATAAACCCATAAAATCCGCAGCTAAATTGGAAATCAGCTCCATAGAGAGTAGCTCCTTTCTTCTGACTCATATTTTTATCCTTCGTTGCGCCGTATAGAAACGGCACAATGTTCTGAAAAGAAACTTTCATTCACGCAGCGGGGCCCCTTTGCCGCGCAAAATCTGTTCTTAACATTCTATTTTGTTCAAATTATAATCCAGTGGACATATCTGCCTTGCGGTGATTGATACGCGGCTCGAGGGATAGCTTGGGCAGTTCCTCCGGATCAAAGCGCTCCGGATAGAGACGCCGCTCCAGCGCGTCAATCGCCTGAATATATCCCTTCATGCGATTGAAGCCTTTTTTATCCAGCGCACGGAATTCCTCCATAAACGCGTCGATGTGCGTGCCGACCAGCGGCATACCCATCAGCGTGTCAAACGGCTTGCTCTTGCTTAATATCGTCATGCCAGTCATGCGCTCGCCATAGGTGACGATGCCGTCGCTGTCGCAGGCGATGACGACCAGATAACCGTTGGTCAGGCCGCCCTTTTTCTGGCCGACACCAATGTTTCCATGCTGATGCACCCGCTTAATTGATCGTTGGAAATCCTTGATCTGAATCACCGCGCCCAATGCCTGCAAGGCAAATAACGCGAACAGTATACCGAATACTATTATCAAATTTTCCATTACCGTACTCCTTCCAGTTCCAGCAGCTTGACCGCACAATCCTCGTCTGTGACAACGATGTTGACGTATTCGCCCTTAATTGCGCCATACAATGCCTTGGCCTTGTTTGCTCCGCTTCCGATACAAATTTTATTGCGGATATTTTTGATGCGTGCAAGCGGCATTGCCGCTGCCCGTTCATTAAAGTCCATAAATTTATCCGTCTCGCCCTGCATGTCGAAGAACTGCATCGCAAGGTCTCCGACCATACCCTGTGCGACGTAGCTGTCAATCTGCTCCTGCTTGATATAGCCTGCGCGTATCATCGTAGAGCTTGACCGGTTCGGCGTACCGATGCCCATGATGACCGTGTTCATCTTGTCATAGCATTCTGTGACGCGGCGCATCGGCGTCTCCTGCATGAAGCCGCGAAGCACCTCAATGCTGCTAAACATCGCAGGGGAGAAGAACTCCAAATACTTCCCGCCAAACATCTGCGCAAAGCCCACCGCGATCTGGTTGGCGTGGACATCAACTGCCGAGTTGCTCACGCTGCTGATGCCGCCGAGAATCGGAACAAACGAACAGCGTATGTTGCTTGTACTATCCCGCGTCGTCCGGCAGATATTATGAAGCGTCATGCCCATCGAGACACCTACGATGTCATCATCATGCAGGTAGCTTTCGATCAGGCTGATCGCAGCTGTGCCCAGCGCGGTCATGTGATCGTAACTGGTAGCCAGCGGACTGTTGTCCACCACTACGGCCTCCTTGACACCCAAGTATTTCTCCAGATCACGTTCCAGATGACTATACGTCAGGTGATTGGGACTGACGACTTGAATTTGTACGATTCCGGCCTCCCGCCCTGACTGGAGCATTCTGGAAACCGATACGCGCGAAATGCCAAGTGTATCCGATATTTGTTTTTGGCTATATCCGTCTTCATAATACAGCTTACAGCACTTGTAAATCAGGCGCAAATCGTCTATCACTTTTTTCATTTTTAAACCCTCATTTGCACATGATTTCTTTGCTTTTTGGATTTTTTTTCTTCGTTGAACATAGTATATTCCCTCCATGGAATTTTGGCAATAGTTTTTGCGCAGAACATTTGTAAAAGTCATATTTTGCTACTAAATTACTTTTACATTTGCAAACGATATGTCTATTTTGTCAAAATACGTTTGTTATTTTTGTCAGTTTTCACCAGTCGAATCATGTCTACTTTAGTCAAAAAACATCGCTCCCTCCATTATACATATTTTTTTGGCGTACCACATATGTCCCTCCAATCCTAATATAATAGACGTCTTTACTTATTAAATGTCATTTATTAATAGAGTTTGATAAACAGCATTTATATCAAAAAAGCATAAAAAACAGTCTGCCTCCGTTGACAGCCTGTCGTTATCCCTATTAATTATACTTCGTTCCAATTTTGTGTAACCGTTGGAAGGCTCGGCTTCAGCAGTCTGCCAATCTGCGGTCTGGAAATACTTCCTGTTTCCCGTATCTTATGAAACACCCGGTTTCGGTTTTCCAACCGCGCTCCCTGCTGCTGTGACATAATATATACTCGTTTCATGAAATTATTTCATACAAATAGTATAGCATTTTATGTACCGAAATGCAACGGAAGAGTGGTAATTGACGGTGTCAAGTTGTTGTAGGATTTTTATGAAACGAACTCAAATAACGGCAG
>CAZEMM010000113.1:0-2212 GCA_964513445.1 uncultured Butyricicoccus sp.
AAACGTGTACGCCATTATGGATTCACCTCTCTGTTCATTTTGCGCAGTTCCCACTGCACATGGACGAATTTACTGCGTGTAACATCCGTCCCTCCGCAAATCAGGCACGGCTGCCACCCGCGCATCGCACTCTCCAAAAAAGGGCGCAACGCTATAACATAGATTATACCGTCATACCATCCAGAAACGCAAGGAATTTTGCAAAAAAAATAACAGAAATCAACAAAAAATTTTTCACTGCGCAGGCAGTTCCCGCTTTTCCCTCCATTTCGTGGGTATTGGCCGGTGTTTTTGCCGATTTTTCGCGAGTCCGCGCATTTTCCCACGGCACACGACCGTATGCCGCACGCAAATTCCGGCAATACTGTCAGTACGCCCCAGCGGAAGGGCGCCGCGCTCACCGTGCGCCGTAGGCCTCCGGCGCAAGCACGCCGGAAAGCTCCACATCCGTCGGATTCGTCTCCTTCATGCTCGCGTCGTAGCAGGTATCCATCTCAAACAGCTCCCAGTCGTCCGACCTGTCCGGCAGATACAGCCGCGCGCTGCACCCTCTCTCGGCCGAGGGATAGATCAGCATGCCCCCGTGCCGTGCCGCGATGCCGCGCACAAACGGAATGCCCAGCCCCCAGCCGCCGGGCAGCGCATCCGTCCTTGTCCAGCTGTCGTTCATGCGTGAGAGCGCCTGTTCGCTCAGGCCGGCGCCGTCGTCATCCACGCCAAATACGACGCCGTTCTCGCTGGCCGCCGCAGTCAGCCGGATGTGCACCTGCTCCCCGCCATATCCCAGGCTGTTGGACACCAGCGCAGCGAGCGCGGACAGAAGCATCTGTTCATCCGCGATGACATGCGCCTTCGGCGCATCGGTCTGCGTCTGCACGGTCACCCCACGCGCCGCCAGCTGCCGCCGCAGCGTCTCCAGCACCTCGCCCAGCTCCAGCCGCCTGCACAGCATTGGCTCCGGCGCGCCAAATAACACCTCCATGTGCCCGATCTGCCGCAGGATACGCAGCGCCTCATAGCGCAGCTCCGCCGCCTCCTCCGTGCGTCCGTCCCCGTCCAGCGCGCGCGCATGCGCCAGCAGATGCGACGCGCTCACGCGCAGACGTGCCGCCGCCATCGTGACGCCCGCCTGCCGCTGTTCCTCCGGCTCAAACACCAGGAGCGCGCCGTCCCGCGCCGGAACAACCCGTATCGTCCACCGCTGCTGCATCAGCTGCGCGCTCAGGTGCGCCTGCTCGCCCGTCCTGATGCACTGCCGCAGCTGCGCGCACAGCATGGGAGGCAGCACGCTCTCGACGGAATAAAACGTCCCGCGCTCGAGCAGATTCTCACAGGCCCGCGTCTGCCGCAGCACAAAAAGATCGGCTGAAATAAACGCCATCGGCTTCTGCTCTGCATCCAGACCGCAGTATACCGCCTCGAACAATTCCGGTGTGATATCGCGTAAAAACGGCATGTTTCCCGTCTGATTCCCGTGTTCTGTGCCGTTAGAATTTGTCATCTGATCGTGGTTTTTCAAATTCAGCACCCCTTCCCATTGTCAAAGCTCTACTCAATTCGACAATAAAGTAACTACATTATACCAGAAATGTCACTGGTTCTGAACAATGACTATGAAATTTCCTCATAAATTCTGTTGCAATTTATACAATTCAGTCATTGCATCAAATCGACGTTCCGTGTATAATAATGATGTTCCAGTGAAAAGGATTTTTTATTAAGGAGGATATTTATACAATGGCTATCAAAGTAGGCATCAATGGCTTTGGCCGCATCGGTCGTATGGTTTTCCGTGCAGGTCTGTCCAATGAAAACATCGAGTTCCTCGGCATCAACGATCCTGGCATGACGCCGGATTACATGGCTTATATGCTGCGTTATGACACAATGCACGGCCAGTACACCGGTTCTGTCGAGTACACCGAAGATTCCATCATTGTAAACGGCAAGGAAATTAAGGTATATGCAAAGTTCAAGCCGGAGGAAATTCCGTGGGGCGAGATTGGCGTAGATTACGTTGTTGAGTCCACCGGCTTCTTCCTGACGCAGGAATCCGCCAAGGGCCACATCGACGCCGGCGCGAAGAAGGTTATCATGTCCGCTCCGTCCAAGGATGCGACTCCGATGTTCGTATATGGCGTAAATCAGGACACCTACACCAAGGATATGCAGTTCGTTTCCAACGCTTCCTGCACCACCAACTGTCTGGCTC
>CAZEMM010000114.1:0-2137 GCA_964513445.1 uncultured Butyricicoccus sp.
AGCTGTGTACGACGGCAGCGGGCGGCTATTCGTCCTATGGCAACCAGATCGGTCTGGCGACCGGCCTGGTACATGAAATCTATCATCCGGGCTATGTCGCAAAGCGCATGGAAATCGGCGCGGTCGTCGGCGCAGCTCCGGCGGAGAACGTCATCCGCGAGTTGCCCGATCCGGGCGATATTGTGATTTTGCTGGGCGGACGCACCGGACGTGACGGCTGCGGCGGCGCGACCGGCTCCTCGAAGAGCCATACGACCGAATCACTGGAGACCTGCGGCGCGGAGGTACAGAAAGGCAACCCGCCGGAGGAGCGCAAGCTGCAGCGTCTGTTCCGCAATCCGGCGGCGACGCGTATGATTCGCCGCTGCAATGACTTCGGCGCGGGCGGCGTGTCGGTTGCCATCGGCGAGCTGGCGGACGGCCTGGATATTGATCTGAACGCGGTGCCGAAGAAATATGACGGTCTGGACGGCACGGAGCTTGCGATTTCCGAGTCGCAGGAGCGCATGGCGGTCGTCGTGCGCGCAGCGGATGTCGATGCGTTTATCCGCATGGCAAATGAAGAGAACATCGAGGCGACGGTTGTGGCAAGGGTCACGGATACCGGCCGCCTGCGCATGACATGGAACGACAAGACCATCGTCGATGTCTCGCGCGCCTTCCTCAACACCAACGGCGCATCCAAGCATGCCGCCGCGCATATCCCGCAGCTGCCGAACCCCAGCATTGAGGCGCCGGCACAGGGCGCGACTGTGCGTGAAAAGCTGCTCAATATGGCATCCACGCTGAATATCTGTCTGGAGCGCGGCCTGACCGAGCGGTTTGACGGCTCAATCGGCGCAAGCTCTGTCTTTATGCCGTACGGCGGCAAAAACCAGCTGACGCCGACACAGGTCATGGCGGCAACGCTGCCGGCCAGCGGCCAGTGCTCGACCGCGTCGGTCATGGGCTTTGGCTTTGACCCGTATTTTACCGAGCAGAATCCATTCCTCGGCGCATCGTGCGCGGTCATCGAGTCGATGGCGCGTCTGGTTGCGGCGGGCTGTGATTACCGCACGGCATATCTGACATTCCAGGAATATTTTGAGCATTTGAATCGTGATCCGGAGAAATTCGGCATGCCGCTCGCGGCGCTGCTGGGCGCATATGACGCGCAGGAGTCGCTGGGACGCGCGGCAATCGGCGGCAAGGATTCCATGTCCGGCACCTATGACGACATGCATGTCCCGCCGACGCTGGTTTCGTTTGCCATCGCACCGCAGGAGGCGGACCATCTGGTTTCGCCGGAATTTAAGCAGGCAGGCCATCCGGTCTACTTCTTCGACGCGGCGTACAACACCGACGGCTCGCCGGATTATGCGGGCATCATGCGCACATGGGAGACGGTACAGGCGCTCATCGACAGCGGCAAGGTCGCGGCATCGTGGGCGCTGGCCTCCGGCGGCATTGCGGAGGGCGTGGTCAAGATGGCGATTGGCAACGACATTGGTTTTGCGTTCGCACCGGAATTTCCGGTGGAGGCGCTGTTCCTCAAGAATTATGGCGGCATCCTCATTGAAGCGACCGAGGAGCTGGAAAATATGCCGCTGTGGCTGGCCGGCATGACCATCGCGCAGCCGCAGGTTACGGTATGCGGCGAGACAATTACGCTGGATGAGCTGAAGGACGCGCTGGAGGGCACGCTGGAGAGCGTATTCCCGACGCGTGCGGCAGCATCGGACGACCATCTGGTCAAGCCGTCCTGCACCGAGCGCAACACGCAGGCGCCGGCAGTCAAGCGCGCGCGTCCGGTTGCGGTCATTCCGGTATTTCCGGGCACCAACTGTGAATATGATACGGCGAAGGCCATTGAGACGGCAGGCGGCGAGGCGAAGATCGTCGTGGTACGCAACCTGTCGCAGGATGCGCTGATGGCGTCCGCGCAGGAGCTGGAGCAGGCGATTCGCGGCGCGCAGATGATGATTCTGCCGGGCGGCTTCTCCGGCGGCGACGAGCCGGACGGCTCGGGCAAATTTATCGCGTCGTTCCTGCGCGCACCCGCCATCAAGGACGCGGTGCACGAGCTGCTGCGCGACAGAGACGGCCTGATGCTCGGCATCTGCAACGGCTTCCAGGCGCTCATCAAGCTGGGTCTGGT
>CAZEMM010000115.1:0-2114 GCA_964513445.1 uncultured Butyricicoccus sp.
CACATGTCCTTGGAAAGGGACATTAAAAACTACTACTCTATAATACAAGGAGAAATTGTAACATGTCAACCATTGTTATCGTCCTTACCATTATTTTATATTTGGTAATGATGCTTTACGTCGGCTTTCGGTTTTCCAAAACCAATTCCAGTGTCGACGACTTTTATCTGGGCGGCCGGAAGCTCGGCCCGCTGGTAACGGCGATGAGCGCCGAGGCGTCCGATATGAGCAGCTATCTGCTGATGGGTCTTCCGGGTCTTGCTGTGCTGACCGGCATCGCAGACCCCGGCTGGACGGCGATCGGTCTGGCGATCGGCACCTACCTCAACTGGCTGATTGTCGCGCGCCGAATCCGTATCTATACGCATGAGACGCATTCCATCACCATACCGGATTTCTTTTCCAACAGGTACGGCGACAAAAAGCACATCCTGTCCTCTATCGCTGCGGTTATTATTATTATTTTCTTCATTCCGTATACGGCATCTGGATTTTCCGCCTGCGGCAAGCTGTTTAATATGCTGTTCGGTATGAACTACATCACGGCCATGCTGCTAAGCGCGGCCATCATCGTCGCATACTGCACGTTAGGCGGTTTCCTTGCGGCGAGCACAACCGACCTGATTCAGTCCATTGTCATGACAATTGCGCTGATTATCGTCATTGTATTCGGCGTCCATTCCGTCGGCGGCTTTGGCAACGTCATGGACGCGGCGCATGCGCTGCCGGGCTACTTCAGCCTGACCGAAATCTATGACCCGACAACGGGCACCGGCTCGACCTACGGCGCGCTGACATCCGTCTCCATGCTGGCATGGGGTCTCGGTTATTTCGGTATGCCGCACATCCTGCTGCGCTTTATGGCGACGGAGGATGCAAAGAAGCTCAAAACCTCCCGCCGCATTGCGACCACCTGGGTTATCATCTCCATGGCTGTCGCGATCTTCATTGGCGTTGTCGCAATGGCGATGGTAAAGACCGGCATACTCGGCGAGCTGGCAGATGCCGAGACCGCAATTATCGCGATTGCACAGCTCATCAGCTCACATGGCATCTTCGCCTCCTTCATCGCAGGCATCATCCTGGCAGGCATTCTGGCCGCTACGATGTCCACCGCAGATTCTCAGCTGCTCGCCGCCGCATCCAGTGTCTCGCAGAATATACTATCCGACCTGTTCGGCATCAAGCTGTCTGAAAAGAAGAGCATGACGGTTGCGCGCGTCACCGTCATTGTCATTGCGATCATTGCGGTTTTCCTCGCACGCGATCCGAACAGCTCGGTATTCCGCATCGTATCGTTCGCGTGGGCGGGCTTTGGCGCAACCTTCGGCCCTGTCGTTCTGTTTGCGCTGTTCTGGAAGCGCTCTAATCTGTGGGGTGCGCTGGCAGGTATGATCGCCGGTGGCGTCATGGTCTTTGTCTGGAAGTTCGCCATTTCGACACTCGGCGGCGCATTTGCCATTTATGAGCTGCTTCCGGCATTCATTACCGCCTGCGTCGTCAATGTCGTCGTCACGCTGCTGACGCCGGCACCAGAGCGCCCGGTTATCGATATGTTTGAGCGCGTCTCTGCCATCAAGGAATAACGTCTATCAGCTACATGACAAGCAGATGTCCCAGCGGATGTCTGCTTGTTTTTTGCGCTTTCGCCCAAAAATAAAAGAGCTGTAGCAAAATAAAACGCTACAGCCCTGAAGAAGGGTCCGTTGATCAATGTAACCAATGCACAGGGGATTCCATATCTCTAAATCAGTTTGTGAATGGGGAAGGTTTCCATCTGCCTTTCCTGCTCCGACACCGGAGTGCCCATTGAAATTTCTCTAATTTGTTTTATATTTTCGCCAGATCTTTGTTCTGGATGCTCCGAAACACGGCGATGGATATGACCATGACGCCGGCTTCTGCCGCCAAAAATCCCCACCAGATTCCGGTCAACCCCATGATTTTAGAAAGTACATAGGACAAGGGAATCAGTACGAGAACCTGTCTGGCGCAGGAGACAATGAGGCTGGAAACGCCCCGTCCATAGCCCTGCAAGGCATAGCTGACCATGACGGTAACTCCGCCAAACGGAAAGCTCAGGCTCAAAATACGCAGCGCTGTGATGCCCATGG